>NZ_KV820424.1:0-382 GCF_001815405.1 Peptoniphilus sp. HMSC075B08
ATAAATGATAATACTTTAGTCAAAGATTTGAAAAAGATAGAAAACCAATTAAACAGAATCATTAGTCAAGAAAGAAAGTTAGTTGATCTTCATTTAGAAGATAGTATAGACGAAGAAGTTTATGCTAAAAAGTATAAAAAACTTACAAAACAAAAAGAAGAATTACTTGATGAAAAGAAAACACTAGAGCTAACTATCAAAGATGAAAACTCTATTAAAGAAAGACTAAAGCAATTTAAAAAGGTCTTAGAAAACAAAGAAATTATAGAGGAATTTAATAGAACAGTATTCGAAAGCATAGTTGATAAAGTCGTAGTGGGTAGAATTGATAAAGACGGAACAGTTCATCCTTATGACTTAACATTCTATTTCAAAACAGGAG
>NZ_KV820425.1:0-333 GCF_001815405.1 Peptoniphilus sp. HMSC075B08
AATTGCCTATAGCTTTCAACAAAAGCTTTTTCTATTGCTGCTTCTTGTATTCCTTTTGAATGAGGACAATATTTTTTACCTTTTTTAGTTGACCTTACACATTGCCAGTTAATTTTTTTATAAATTGAACTAGTGTGCCATGTTCTTCTTGAAAGTATCTCTCCACAAAATCCACATTCCAGCATACTTGAAAAAGCATATTGTCTTGATAGTTTTTCTCTTTTTCTATCCTTGTTAGCAATAGTGTTTCTATTTTGTGCTCTCCTGAGTCTAATCTCCTGTGCCTTTTCAAAGTCTTCTCTTGATATAATTGGCTCGTGATGATTTTCAATG
>NZ_KV820425.1:433-1116 GCF_001815405.1 Peptoniphilus sp. HMSC075B08
ACTGTAGTATCAGACCATTTTGTTTTACCTCTAGGGGTGAGATATCCTTGCTCTTCTAGTTCCCTACCAATGACTGAGCCACCATTGCCCTCTAAATATCTTTTAAAGATGTATCTAACAATCTTAGCTTCTTCTTCATTTATAGAGATAGTTTTTGTTGTAGGGTCATAATCGTATCCAAGACAACCTTGAAAACCAATAAGCTCCCCTTTTTCCATTTTCATTTTCAGTCCTTTTTTTACATGGGCTGAGGTATTTTCTACTTCTTGTTGAGCTACTGAACTTAATATTGTTAACAATAACTCTCCATCCATTGTTAAAGTATCTATGTTTTCTTCTTCAAATACTACACCAACATTATTTTCCTTTAGTAGCCTTACATATTTCAAAGTATCTAATGTGTTTCTGGCAAATCTTGATATAGATTTAGTAATTATCATGTCTATATCTCCATTTTGACAATCACTTATTAGTCTCATAAAATCAGCTCTTTTAGTTGCAGTTGTTCCTGTGGTTGCTTCATCTGCGTATATACCAGCCAAAGTCCAGTTCTTATTACTTTTTATTAGATTCGTATAATAATCAACTTGCGATTTATATGATTCAAGTTGGTCTTTACTGTCTGTACTTACTCTACAATATGCTGCAACACGTTTTAAATCTAAATGTAGTGCATTTCTATT
>NZ_KV820425.1:1216-9965 GCF_001815405.1 Peptoniphilus sp. HMSC075B08
ATTTTGTATCTTTCTACAGTGTTATTATATCATAAGATTAACTACTTTCTATCTATCTTCTTGTAATCATTTTCTATTCTATTTTTTATTTTTGTATATTCCTTATCATTAATTAATTTAAGAGCATAAAGTCTACATAACATAGCAACTCTCATGCTATAAATCTTTATTGCTTTCATAATAACCTCCTATGTATATTTAAGTTTTTTGACATTGACAAGTGCCTTGGATTAGCAACATAGGAATCTCACCTCCGCCTCTATTTAGGATGAGCCGGCTTCAACCTTAGAAGTATCATTATCCTCATTTTCTTCATAGCGAATAGGGTATCCCTCCCTATATTCAAACTCTTACTTATCGCTCCCTTTCTTCTTCCCTTGCTTTTAGCTTAGCAGTACTTGTTTTGCCGAATTATTCAGCAGAAAGATCTTGGCGAATAGGTTATCACGCTCCAAAAATGATTAATGTCTTGTCTTGGTCTATTTAATTGTTATGGTTCAAGTATTGTTTAAATTTCTTTTAACATAGAAAGAGGACAAAACTCCCCTCACTTTATAAAGGAAAATTTGCCCTCTTTGGTAACCAGAAATTATATTTCTTCTATAAATTTCTTTAGTTTTTCTAAAATCTTATCTCGTCTTTTTATTAAAGCAGGATGTGATATATTTTGAGTCTTTGCTACTGCACGAAGTGTTTCATCATTGAAATATAATCTTTCAATTATTTCTCGTTCATCCTTATTTAACTTTGACATTGCATTTCTCAGTGCTTCAATCATCATTTGTGTAGCTACAACTTTTTCAACATCAACATTTTTATCTTCTAGATTATCTACAAAATTCCCATCGTGATTTAGAGACGAAAAAAAGAGCAAGTGGTTTTTCTTGTCCACCTGCTCTAAATACTTTTCGTGTTCTTTTTCTCGCCAGTAGACTTTATATATCTGCTCGCTGACTTTAACCCTTTGTCCATCGACATAAAGGTAATATTCTTTTGGCATTTTATTTCCTCCATTTCTTTTTTTTGTCTGCGTTTTTAGACAAAAAAAGGAGGACTTCTGCACATAGGCATAAAAAGTCCTCTAAAATGAAAAAAATCTATTATAAAATTTATTTTATGGAATATTATAAAAAATACTATTCACAACTTCTCGTTTTTCTTTCGTTTTTATCATATGTCCCTCTTCTAATTTACTAATGTATGAATTTTCATAAATAAGTAAAATCAATCACTTTATCACAAACTGACTCTAAAAACTCAACATCATGGGATATTATTAAAATCAACTTATCTTCTTCTTTTACTTTCTTTATGTTTTTAGCTACTATTTTCATATTTCTATAGTCCAATCCACTGGTTGGTTCATCGAAAAATAGAATTTTCTTGTCGGATAGTAAAGCGGATAAGATAATTACTCTCTGTTTTTGTCCTCCTGACAAGGTGTGAGGATTCCTATCACTGATATTTTTTAACTCCATATCTTTTAACCAAGTATCTAAAGCATTATCATCTTTAATATTTGATGTTAATACTATTTCATCTTTGACAGTGTCCGTGAATAACTGACAGTTCACTTCCTGCATAATAAGCAGGCTCTCATTTAGCCTACTTTTTATATTTAAATTCTCATCATCTTTTAAAATTTTACCTTTATTTTCTTTGTATAAGCCACATATAATTTTTGCTAATGTAGACTTCCCAATTCCATTTTCTCCAACAATCCCAATAATATTCCCATAGCAAAAATTAAGATCCTCAATGGACAAAATTATTTTGGTATTTCTTTTGAATATTAGATCTTTTAGCACTAATAAAGTCCCTTTATTTAAAGTTTCAAAATCATCAAATCTTTCAATAGCTTTATAATCAGAATGCCTAAGTCCTGTTCTTATTCGTTCATCTTCACTTAGATTTTCAATTTCATCCATACTATATTCTCTGATGATTTTTCCATCCTCTAAGTATATTGCTCTATCAACAATGTCTTTTAAATACCACAACCTGTGTTCTGCAATAATAATAGTTTTTCCTAAAGATTTAAGCTTTTTTATTGTAAGCGATAATTCTTTCATTGACTCTATGTCTAAGCTTGAAGATGGTTCATCAAGAATAAATATCTCAGGGTTTAATGCGTAAATGCTTGCTATAGCAATCTTCTGCTTTTCTCCTCCAGAAAGATTGAATATATTTTTATTCATCAAGTTTTCAAGATGAAGCTCTTTTTCAACTTCTTCAATCCTTTTGTTAATTACTTCTCTTTCTATGCCGTAATTTTCTAAACCAAAAGCGATTTCATCGGTTGTATTAGTTGTATAAAATTGTGTTTTAGGATTTTGAAAAACTGAACCTACATCCTTAGATAACTTGTAAATTGGTGTGGTAAATGTATTCATACCATTGACCATAACACTGCCGGAAATGTCCCCATCATAAAACTCAGGTATTATACCATTCATAAGCTTTAATAGAGTCGACTTTCCGCAACCGCTCCTGCCACATAGAAGAATGCATTCCCCTTTTTTGATTTTCAAGTTTATATCTTTTAATGAGTAATCAGATCCTCCCTTGTACTTAAAACTTAATTCTCTAATTTCAATCATAAATCCCACCCTGACACTTTCATAAATATTACTATTGATAAAATTAAAATCATAAGAATTAAAACGCCAATGTCATTTTTTCTAATCTTAATTAAGTATCTACTTGTTTTTTGAACAGGAGCATCAAGCCCCCTTATAATGGCTGATTGCGAGAGCTCATCCCCAATTTCTATAACACTTACGAATAAAGGTACAAAAAAATATTCCATAATTAATGTTGGTTTTCTTATTAAATTTATTAAGTTAAAATTAATACCTCGAGTTTTCATCGCCATATTTATATGACTCCATTCGTCTTTAATAGTAGGCAAACATCTAAATATTACAGAAATCATTATGAGCGAGTCTTTTGAAAGTTTTAATTTTTGTAAAGTTGCTACTGCACTGGAAACAGATGTGGAATTTAAAATCCATTTACCCACGATAATACATGGCAAAAATTTTCTTCCAATTGCTAAGATAAATAAAATTAAATTCAAAAGAAAATTCATATTAAAATAGGCTAAAGATTTTTCCAATACTACACTTATTACAAAAAATAAAATATACCTTATAGTGGATTTTTTATAACCATCGCTAATAATAATGACAAGGAAAAATAATGTAATAAGGCTTTGATAGATCCAATCAAACCCTAAAAAAATTAAAATATTCGCACCTATAAGCAAGATAAGTTTTGTTCTGAGGTCATATTTTGACCCCAGAACAAACTTTGAATTTTCCATTATAAAACTCCTGCGGATTCCAACTTTTTATTTAGTATTTTTTTTGTAAAATAAGAACCAATCATAGAGAATATAAATGTTCCTATAATCATAACTGGTAACATCCATATTGGTGTCCATGATCTTACTGTGTTACAAAAGCTTTGATCTAAGCCACCTTTTATTACACTTTCAAAAAATGCTTCTCTCATAACCCAAATTGGTAAGAATCCTCCAAATAAGTTTAGAGAAAAAAACATATGACTAATTGTATTTTTCTTAAAGTCTGTATAATTTCCACCTTTTGCTATGAACATGGCAATTATTCCGGCAGGCACTGCCACTAATGGTGCAATTGGAATATGTCCAGTTGCAACTAATAAAATACTTGGTAAGATAGCTGCGATTACAATAGCAGTGGCTGACTTTGTCTTTGCAAGAAGCATATGATAGGTTGGTGCAGCAAGTAGTGCTACAAGCATAGGCATTAGTAAAAACAAAACAGGGACAGGCATAGATATTACCCCAATAACTGCATATGTTACAAAGTAAAGTGCAATTAAAACACCAGCTGTAACTGCATTTTTTGATGATTTCTTTTGTGTTTTCATAAGTTTCCTCCTTTAAAATTGATTGTTACTGTACAATCTTCCATTCTTTAGACTTTTCTTGATAATTCCATAAGTCTTTATATAGTCCTTCATTTTTTATAAGTTCTTCATGCTTCCCAACTTCCTCTACCTTTCCTTTGTTTAAAACAACAATTTTATCAGCTCCCATTACGCTCCTTAATTTATGAGCTACAACCACAACTGTTTTATTTTTAATTAAATTTGATATTGCTTCCTGTATAATAAGTTCATTTTCAGGATCAAGTGAAGATGTTGCTTCATCAAGTAGTATTATTGGTGCATTTTTTAATATTGCTCTCGCTATTGATATTCTTTGTTTCTCACCTCCAGACAGAGTCGCTCCTCCTTGTCCAATCATAGTGTCAAATCCATCATCTTTTTTGACTATAAAGTCATAAGCTCCTGCCATTTTTGCAGCATTCATGATTTCATCTTTACTTGCATCTTCATTTCCAAATTTTATATTGTTATAAATTGTGTCTTTAAAAAGATACACATCTTGAAAAACAACAGAAAATTTATCCATTAATTTATCAGGGTCGGCTGTTAGCAAATCTACTCCACCAATTTTAATTGTCCCTTCATTAGGATCATAAAATCTGGAAATTAATTTAATTAGTGTAGATTTTCCAGAGCCAGAGTAACCAACAAAAGCAGTTAATTCATTTTCATTAATGTCTAATGAAACATTATCGATAACCTTAGATTCCTTGTAAGAAAATGAAACATCGCAGATTTCAATTTTGTTGCTTTCGTTTACATCGGAATTTCCTGACATAGGTTTAGCGTTAAGTAAGTTAATGATTCTCTCTCCTGAAACTGATGCCATTTGTAGACCTGTATAATTTACAAGTGCAAGCTCCAAGGGATCAAAAATCCTTGTGCCTACAAATAAGAACATTAAAAATGTATCAATTTCCAAAGATCCATTTATAAATAAATAGGAACCAACTAAACTCATCAAAGGAAGTCCTATTCTTAAAATCATACTTGCTATAGTAGTTAATGAACCAACCCCTTTCTCACTCTTAATATTTGCATTTCTTGAGTTATCTATATCTTCTTCAAGCTTTGTTAATGTATCATCTAAGCTGTTATAAGCTTTTAGAGTCTTAATGGCATCCAAATATTCGTTTATATCTTCTTCCTCTTTTATCCTAATTTTCTTTGTTTTTAAATAAATTTTCTTCTGAAAGTTTTGCATGAGTGTGAGGAGTAGAACAGAAATAGGTAGTCCAATAAGAGTTGCTATTCCCATTTTTACATTGATTATCAAAAATAATATTGAGCAAAGAACCGCTACACATATACCACTGAAAAATTGAGGTAATTGATGAGTTGCTGCCGTTTCAACTTTGAAAAAATCATTCATTAATGTATCTAAAATCTCTGCTGAACTTTTCCCTGAAATATAACCTATTGGCAGTTTTCTTATGTGGTCTGCAAGCTCTATTCTTCCATCTGCACTTGTCTTGTATCCAAGTTCATAGGTATATTTTGTGGCTAAATTTTCCAATATGAATGTTATTAAGAAAAATACTGCCATTATCCCAAAATACTTCCATAAAAGGCTCGTATCTATCCTATTTGCACCTCTATTTAAAAATAGTGTTTCTACAATTTTCGCCAAAGCAATAAATGGTATAAGGTTTGAAATAGATGCCAAAACATTTAAAATAATTGATTTTCTTATATTATTCATCTTTCCTAATGTAATATTTCTTATCATTCATTCTCACTCCCTTCTATATCCATTTGCCAAATATTTGTCTTCTTATAAATATCAAAGAGTCGCTTATATATTCCATCTGCAAGGATTAAATCTTTATGCTTACCTCTTTCTGCAATTTTTCCATCAGATATTACTAAAATTTGATTTGCATGCTCTATGGTATTTAACCTATGAGCAATCATGATAACCGTCTTATCCTTAACCAATTCAGACAAAGCTTCCTGCATAAGATATTCATTTTCAGAATCAGCAAAACTTGTTGCTTCGTCTAATACTAATATTGGTGCGTCCTTTAAAATCGCTCTTGCTACGGCAATACGTTGTTTCTCTCCTCCAGATAAATAAGTTCCTTTACCCAAAACTGTGTCATATCCTTCAGGAAGTTTTACAATAAAATCATGACATCTTGCCTTTTTACAAGCTTTTATGACATCTTCTTTTGTAGAACCTGTCTTTGCCATAGCAACATTATTGAAGACTGTATCTGTGATAAGATCACTGTCTTGAAAAACAAATGCTATCTTGTCCATTAAGGCGTTTATCGGAATATTTTTTATATTAACTCCACCGATTTTAATAGAACCTTCTGAAGGATCGTAAAATCTCGGTATTAGCGTTCCAATAGTAGATTTACCTGCTCCCGAATATCCAACTAATGCTGTAACTTCTCCTTGTTTAGCACAGAAGCTTATATTCTTTAAAACCTCTTCATTTCCATAAGAAAAGCTTACATTCTCAAATTCAAGATCATGACCTTTTATCTCTTCCTCACTATTTTCAATTGCAAATTCTTTTTGATCTATAATTTCGTAGATTCTCAAAACAACTTCATTTAGTAAATTCATTCCTTCTGCAAAATCTCTCAGTTTTAATGCAGGTACGCTAATGGCAGGTGCAAGAATCAAATAGAAAATAAAGACTGTAGCAAAATCCAAGTTATTATTTCGTGACATTAAAAGTATTCCTACTGGAACTATGAATGTAGCAACAGATAGAATAAACATTCTAAATGAGACAAATCCTGGTCTTATCATTGATGTCATCGAACTTGTAAAATCTCTATATTCTCCTACTGACTTTGAAAAAGTTTTAAATGATTTTATTCCCGTTCCAAATATTTTCACTTCCGGCATACCTTTAACGTATTCAGTAGTTGCTGAATTTATTTGATCCAGAATTGCAAAGTTCTTCTCAAGTCCACCCGACTTTATAATCTTTGCCATGATTGCAATCTGAATTCCTAAACCAATAAATATAATTAACAAAGTCGTAAGACCTAATATTAAATTTATCTTCAACATAACAATTATCATTGCTAAAATTAGTACTAAAGTTGAAATTAAATTTGGTAATTGATGAGAAAAATATCCCTCAATTTGATTCATGTCCGATCCTAATACTTGCCTTATTTTTGACTTGTTGTCTCCGGTAAAAAACCCTAAAGGAAGATTTCCAATATGAAATAATATTTTCTTTTTTAAGTTAGCTATTAAAACATATGAAAACTTATGGCATAAAATACCGCCAATGTAAGTTAAGCAATATGACAATACCACTGCTGCAAGTCCATAGATGCAGAACTGTATTGTACTTTGTTCTAATTTTCCATATAAAAATAGAGATTTTATGACTTTGTATATCACCAAAATTGGACAAATACTTAATAGCATCCCAAGACTAACAAATAATATCCCTCCTACAAGTTGTCCTTTTTTTATTTCACTGTAGGAAATAATATCTTTGATTGATTTCTTCTTTTTCATCTAAAACATACCTCCTTACCGAACGAGTTCGTTCATTTGCCTTAAAACTAATACAAGGAAAACACCATTGATGTTTCCCTTGTAAAATACTTATATTTTATTTTTTTCTAATGAGGTCTTTGAAATAGTTCGCTTATTATTCCAAAGGCTTCACTTGAATTTGTTTTGTTTTCTCCCTTAATAATATAGTCATTATATATTGTTCCAACAGCTCCGTATAAAATAAAAGCTGCGAAACTTCTCACATTTTCTCTGTTTATTCCCATATTATTTTCTATTTTTTTATTTTCAATTCCTTCCATTATAAACTCTGAATAGACATCTATAAATTTCCCAATGTAATGAATCAATTCCCATAGCCTGTACGAGTTATCTGTAATTGAATTCTCTTTTGAAAAATTATATCTAGTCGTGAACTGACCGATATCTTTTACTATAAGTTCTCTTAGAATTTTTATTCTTTCTTCGTAATCTATTTCCTTGTTTTGAAGGATACCTAACTTATTTTTTAATTTTTCATCAAAGTAAGTTTCCATACACTCCAAGAAAATATCTTCTTTTGATTTGAAATAATAATAAAACATTCCCGGCGCTCCATTAACTTCTGCGAGAATATCTCTAACAGAAACTTTCTCATACCCATACTTTTCAAAAAGTCTGGATGCTATGTTTATAAGCTCCTGTTTTCTTTCTTCTGGATCTTTTACATTTCTCTTTGCCAAAACCTCACCACCTATTGACCGACACTCGTTCTTTAATAAAGATTATCATTTTCTTATACTTTTGTCAATAGTGCCCTGAAATTATATTCTGAGTATGGTATAATTTTATTTACTATAAATAACACGCTTAACGCTTATAGTCTTAATTACACAATAACAGGGTCTGTAAATAATTTTGTGTATCAACCTAAATCCTGTTTAAAGGGTAATGGTTGATACATTTTTTATGCTTCAATCATCATTGGTGTAGCTACAACTTTTTCTACATCAACATTTTTATCTTCTAGATTATCTTCAAAATTCCCATATTGATTTAGGAACGAAAAAAAGAGCAAGTGGTTTTTCTTGTCCACCTGCTCTAAATATTTTTCATGTTCAGAGACTTTAAATATTTCTTCCTATCAATTATTTAATTTCCATGATTCCGCCTTAGTTTTTGCATTTATAAGGTCAGAATAAAGTCCATTATTTTTAATCAGTTCTTCATGATTACCACGTTCTACTATTTCTCCATCTTTTAAGACTAAAATCTGGTCAGCATTTCTAATTGTCTTTAGTCTATGAGCAATCATTATTACTGTCTTATTTTTTGTTAA
>NZ_KV820425.1:10065-46447 GCF_001815405.1 Peptoniphilus sp. HMSC075B08
TCTATATTTGCTGTTGCTTCATCAAAGATTATGATGTCCGCGTCTTTTAGCATGGCTCTTGCAATGGAAATTCTTTGTTTTTCTCCGCCTGATAGACTTGCTCCACCTTCTCCAATGATAGTGTTATATCCTTCTGGTAAAGCTTCTATAAATTCATGGCACCTTGCCTTCTTTGCAGCTTGAACTACTTCTTCATGGCTTGCATTTTGTTTTCCAAATTTTATATTGTTTTCAATTGTATCTTCAAAGAGATAGACGTCTTGAAATACCATGGAAATAGAATTCATTAAGTTTTCTATCTTATAGTCCTGAATATTCTTTCCACCTATTAAAATTTCGCCAGAATTTACATCCCAAAATCTTGCAATAAGATTGCAAAATGTAGTCTTGCCAGATCCAGATGGTCCTACAATAGCAGTCATGGTATTTTCTTTTATCTCTGCTGATACATTTTTTAAAATTGGTCTATCATCATAAGAAAAAGAAACATTTTTAAAGACTATATTGTGATTTTTTATTGGCTCTGTAATACTTCCTTCTTTCATATCTTCCATATCATTTACATAAGAATAAGAATCTATTGCATTCTCAACCATTCTTAGCATTGCAATAGCAGATCCAGATGTAATAAGTCCGTCAAATATTACAAAACTTGCTATAAGTATCATAATAGTATTGACTATTTGACCATTTTCAACAAAATATAATTTTATTGAAATAAACAACATCAAACAAATTGTTATAGCTATTATGATTTTAGCTAATAAACTATATGGCATTATAGTTTTTTCTAAATCAAAAGAATATTCACTAGCACTATCAAAGCTCTTGTCAAGTTTTTTATTATTACTTCCTCGTAGATTATATGATTTTATAATTTGCATTCCTTGCAATGTTGATAAGACTTCTTTGGTAAGTGATACCTGAATCTCATGAATCTTATCTGCATTTTTACTTGACCTTTTTTGCATACGAGCAATGATCATTAAAAATACAATAGAACCAACTATTGCTACAATACCTACCTTATAAGAAAACAAAAATAAGGATAAGATAAAAACAATAGCATTAAGCATGCCACCGAAAACCATAATACACAAAGTTGGAACCCAAGTCTCTACATTATCTAAGTTAGTAGTCGCAATAGTTGTTAAATTTCCTAAACTTAAACTTGAGAAGAATCCCATGGGAACTTTTTTTATTTTTTCACCTAATTCAATTCTCTTGTGTCCAGCCATAAAATATCCGGCATGTGTTTGTTTGAGCATAGAGGAATTTTTTGAAATAATTACTCCTGCTATACTAATTAATAAAAATAAACTTGATATTCCTATTGTTTTAAAGCTTATATCCTTGTTTACTATCCCAAAAATCGCATAATAAATGGCTGCAAATTGTAGAGCATTAAAAATAGAACCGAAAAAATTAGCAAAGATTGATTTTTTTAGATACACTTGTTCTTCAATAGAAAAATTCCATATTTTTTTAAAAACACTAAGCATTTTCTTCTCCTTTCAAGGCAGTTTCCCAAAGATTGTGATAATCTTTTGATTCCTTCAAAAGCTCTTCATGACTTCCTTTACATGCAAGTTCTCCATTTTTAATTACAAATATATTATCTACATCTGTTATTGTCTTTAAACGATGGGCAATTATAATTAGAGTTTTCCCTTTAACAAGCTCTGATATTGCATCTTTAATCAAGGCTTCATTTTCAGGATCGATATAAGAGGTAGCCTCGTCTAAAATAACTATTGGAGCATTCTTTATCATAGCTCTTGCAATTGATATTCTTTGCCTTTCTCCTCCAGACAAATGTTTACCAGCTTCTCCTACCCTTGTATCATATCCATTTGACAAGTTCATTATAAAATCATGGCAGGCTGCTTTCTTACATACTTCAATTATTTCCTCATCACTGGCATTTTTATTTCCTATTCTGATGTTATCTTTAATTGACATATCAAAAAGAAAATTATCTTGTGCTACATAGGAAATAACAGTAGATAACTTTTCAAGGGACATATCTTTGATATTTACATTTCCTATACTTATAGAACCACTATCTACGTCCCAAAATCCTGAAATTAGTTTTGCAATAGTCGACTTACCCGAACCCGATTCGCCTACTAAAGCATTCACACTTCCTTCTTCTATGTTTAAATTTATATTGCTTAGGACTTGCTTGTCTTTTTCATAAGAAAAATCTACGTTTTTCATCTCTATATTATGATTTTTTATATCTAAATTTGCATTTTTATGAGATAAATCTCTCGCAGAAAGTATATTTTTAATCTCCTCGAAAATAGTTGACATTCTTCCAATATCATCTTCAAAAGTCATTACTCTCATAATATTTTGGATAGTCCCAAAAGAAAGGATTATCAATGTTAAAAATACACCACCATCTAGTGAACCATTCATACAGAAATATAAACCAAATGGTATAATTGTCAAAATACCAACTGGAGCAATAGACATACTTATCGCATAGTCTCTTGTATTTTCTCCCATCCAATCATAATAGTAATTTGCCTTTTTATACACATTGTCCCTGTATTTTCTATAAGATTTTTCGCCTTGATTAAATGTTTTAATAACCTCTATTCCATTTATATATTCAACCACGGAATTATTCATATCTTGGCCAATTTTAACTGCTTGTGGAAACTTTACCTTCATTCTTTTCATCGGCCCTGTCATAAAAAATCCACCAATAACTAATGGAATTAAAGATATTAAACTTAGTCTATAATCTAAAATTAACATGTAAACAAATAATATTATAGGTCCGATTAAATTAGCTGTCATCTCAGGTATCATATGAGCCAATGTTGTTTCAGTATTATCGACTTGATTTACAATTATGTCTTTTAACTTACCAGTAGATTCATTCAATATATCTCCTAATGGCATATTAAATAATTTTTCCATAAGGCTTTTTCTTATATCTCGTATTATTTTATAGGCTGTTTTATGAGAAATCATTGTTGACAAAAACATAAACACTTCTTTGATTATAAGACATGAAAGTATCAAGAAAATTTTATTTATATAGTAATAAAAATCTTGGCTACCATCAATTAATGATATAATCATCTTACTTAGAATAATATATACAAAAAGATTTGAAATTACTCCAAGTATTGCAAACAAGACAGAAATAAAATATGGTGCTTTATTTCTCTTAATGTATTTTTTTAATAGATCCATAAATTTAACTCCTTTCATCATCTTTTTTCATTACATTTATAAAATAAGTCTCTATCATTTCAGTTAGATATATCTTATTTTTTGTAAAATTCTCACGTGCATTCAAAATTTCGCAAGCCATCAATCCAGAATTCATAATATTAATAATAAATTCAAATGTTTCATCAGAAGGTAACACGTTAAACAAAGTAGAAAACAATTCTTTAAATACTTGTATGGACTCTTTTTTTATTTTCACATATAATTCTTTCAGATCATCATTTTCTTTTAACTCACATAAAAACATAACATAAAGCTTTACATAATCATTATCTGCAAGTATCTTGTCTATAATCATTCTTGAAAACAACTGTGGACTTAATATTAATCCTTCATCATAAATTGATTTTTGAATAATATCTTTTCTATTTAAATTACCTTCCATCATAATGTCGTATAAGATTTCATGCGTAGAACCATAATGATGATACAAGCCACCTCTAGAAAGCCCAGTAGCTTCCATAATGTCATTCATAACTGTATTTCTAAATCCCTTATCCAAAAAGACTTTAATAGCTGCTTGTCTAATCTGCTTTTTTCTTTCATCAGCTTCCATTTTCATTTCATAAATAACCTCCAAACCGACACTCTTGTCGGTATTATTGTATCAACTCTGATAATCATTGTCAATAGCTTCGCTTATACTTCTTTATTAATTTCTTTAAATGCGGTATAATTAATAAAACTGAATAAACGCTTAACGCTTATAACTTTAATAGCAAGCACAGTAAGTGTACGGACACTTACGAAAAATTAATGGAGCAGACCTTTACGGAATGCTCCATTTTTTTAATTTTTACCTTGTTAGGGAGAACCCTAAGACCCCAATAATTTATGATAAGGAGATATACTATGGATAATAGAAAAAGAAATAATCAACTAAAAATATATTTAACAGATGAAGAAAAAGAAGTTTTTGAAAAGAAAATGAAACTTGCTAATTGCAAAACTATGTCCCACTTTCTTAGGAAATGTGTATTAGAAAAAGAAATTTATGTTGTAGATTTAGAACCATTTAGAAACCTACAATGGCTACTTTCAAATGCAACAAATAATATAAATCAGATTGCAAAAGCTACTAATACAACTGGTGTTATTTACAAAAATGAAATTGAATCAATGAATAAACAGATAGAAAAATTATCAAAAGAAATATGGCAGATCCATTCCCTACTTCTTAATAAATCAAAAGAAAGTTCTGGTGATTAGTATGGCAATTACAAAAATACATCCTATAAAATCAACTCTAAATTTGGCAATAGACTATATAACTAAGAGTGAAAAAACTGATGAAAAAATCTTGGTATCTTCATTCAAATGTCATCCATCTACTGCACACATTCAATTTATGAAAACACGAGAAGACAATGATACTAAAGGTACAGTTTTGGCTAGACATTTAATTCAATCTTTTCTACCAGGAGAGGTTGATCCTATAAAAGCTAATGAAATTGGAATGGAATTATGTAAGAAAATTTTAAAAGAAGATTATGAATTTGTTCTTGCAACTCATATAGATAGAGGGCATATCCATAACCATATTATTTTTAATAATGTTAATTATAAGACTGGTAAATGCTACCAATCTAACAAAAAAACTTACCATAAAATCAGGTATCAAAGTGATGAATTGTGTAAAGAAAATAAGCTTTCAGTCATTGATAAATATTATGAAGCTTACAAAAGAAAATATAAAACTTCTGGTAAATCCTGGTATGAATATGACCAAAACAAGAAAGGAAATTCTTGGAAGTCTAAACTGCAATTTGATATAGATAGAATGATTAATAAGTCTAACTCGTGGAAAGAGTTTTTAGAAAATATGAAATCTCTTGATTATGAAATTAAGTTTGGTAAACATATTGCTTTTCGTCATAAAGATAAGCAAAGATTTACAAGAGCAAAGACTATCGGAGAAGATTATACTGAAGATAAAATTAAAGAAAGAATAGATTTAGCTATTATGAACAAAGCTAATCCTATTAAAAAACGTGTAGGAAATGTTATTGATATATCTACTAATGAAAAAGTACAATCCTCTAAAGGTTACGAAGTCTGGGCAAGAAAACACAATATCAAAACAATGGCTGATTCAATAATAAAACTTAGAGAGCAAGGAATTAATTCAATTACTCAACTCGATGATCTAATCAAAAAATCTGCTGATGATAGACAAGACTTATTAGATAAAATAAAGAAAATCGAAAGTGAAATGAAGAGTTTATCCCAAGATATGGAAAATATAAATACTATAAATAAGTATCGTGAAATATATAAATACCACAAGAAAAATCCTGAAGATAAGCAATTTGCTGAAGAATATTATAGCGAACTTTCAGTCTATAAAATAGCTGCTAAAGAGATCTTGGAAAGCTATAAAAAACTACCAAATACAAAAGAAATATTAACCAAACTAGATAAATTACAAGAAAAAAAGAACACCCTCATGCAAGAGTATTCTTTGAATAAAGAACAATTTTCTGACCTTGTTCAATATAGGAAAAACTATGAAAATTATTATGGGAAGGAAGTGGAGAGGTAAAAAGATATAAGCGGATAAACTTATAGCTTTTTAAACTATTTATAAATTTTTAAATCTAAACTTATTATCTCACTTAAACAGATCCTACTAGATGACCTACAAACATTGCTATAGGAAGTAATAAGATTAAAAGTAGATTCAATATTATAAATAATTTGTCCTTTTCCTTTACCCCAAATGTTAAACCTATTAGCCCAATAATTGAGCAGACAAACATTAAAGTGAGTCTAGTTTGTCTAAGACTTGTATAGCTTTCAAATATTCCTACTGGAAGTAGGTAAGAAATAACAAATATTACAAGTCCAAGTTGAAATATCTTCTTGCTTAATTTATATTTAATAAATACTCCTCTTTCTTTGAAATTATTCTGTTCTAATCAAATCAATTGTTGGTCTGTCTAAAATTCTCTTTAAGGAAAAATTATAGATTAGTAAGTTGATTGCGTATACCACAATAGAAAATCCAAGAAATAATTTATAGTCATAATATCTTATTAATATATTAAGACTTAAATTAGGAGCTATACGAGATATTACAAGCATGACTCCTAATGTGGTTATTCCCACAACAATAAATGATTTTATTTGCTCTTCTATAAACTCTTTTCTATAAATATTCTTTAACTCATCTACGTCCATACCGCATGAATAAAGGCTGCCAATTTCCTTCTTTCTACTCATAAGACATAAATTAATGGATGAATAACCATTTGTCACATTGAGAATAAAAATAATGAAAGCCATCGCAAATGCGACTTTCTTTAAAGATTCTAGATCACTTTTTCGATTCATTTCAATATCTGCTTTTGTGTTAATATCGTACTTTTCATTTGGCATTATCGATTCTCTTATCTTATTATCCAAATAATCCTTTACATTTCTCATCTCCGAGTCTTTTACATTCATATTTAATACATACGGAGCATTAATAAATTCTTCATCTTTTGACTCATCCATAAGTTGGAAGAATGTATCGAAATCTGTGTAGATTTTTACATAAAATGGTAAAGTTATTGAATCATAGTTTCCCAAATCATCTATAGTTTTAGAAATTTTTATACTTTTTTGAAAATTCTCCCCTATCTGTAAGTTTATATCTTTCGGATTATTAAAATATGGTATTTTATTTGCTTTAGCTACTGGAGTGTTTGGGTTTTCTTGTACCATATTATAAAGAATAAATTCTCCCTTACTTGCCCCAAATTTACTAAAGTCTTCATCTTCTAAAGCTATAAGCATCCCATTCAACTGGCTTGAATGACTCTTTTTCAAATAATACTCTAACTTTTGATCCAAAGACTTACTAATAGCTTCTTTGGACAATTCTAAATCATTATCTACCTGAATATAACTTTCTTTTGAAACATAGGACTTTTTATTTGGAATTTCTCGCTGAATTTCTTTAAAAACTTTAGGAACTTTCTTATTCTCACTATAATAACTAGCTATTACATTGTAGCCTGCATCATAGTAAGAAAAATCTCTGTTATATTTAGCCACTGTAATAATAATGACTAAAACAGAAATTATAATGACACCAATAGCAGAAATATAACGCTGTGATTTAATACTATCAAGGTTATTTGATTTTAATTCTTTCCATAAGCTCCCATATCTTTTTTTCTTAAAGCTATCAAAGTTTAAATTTCCCTTTATACCTTCAATAATAGGTATTTTTGAAACTTTCTTTGCTGGTTGAATAATAGAAAATACTACTACTAAAAGAGCTACTGTAACAATCGCTAGGCTAAGTAAAGGACTGAAATAACTAGATACCAAGTTTTCGACCCCTTGATCAATCTCAAGATGCCTAAACAATTTTAAGATAAGACAGTATCCAAAGATATGACCAATTAATATAGGTAGAACAGATAGGAAAATACCTTCTTTTAATAGTAACAAGTATATCTGAAAATCCGTAGTGCCTATAGACTTATATACAGAAAGTTCCTTGATTTTCCTAAAAGCCCACACCTTGAATATATTTTTTACAAAAAATACAAATAGTAATATAGCCCCTATTACAGAAAGAATGGTTCCTAATTCAGTTAAAATATTATGGGGAAAGTCATACTCAACACCGTAATAATCTATTAAATTAGAATTGAAAGTTAAGGGAACATCTCTACCTAATTTTTTATTGATTTCATTTTGTAGATTTACTTTGTTATCATAAGCCTTTTCAAAAGAATTAAACTTTAATACTACTTTGCCTGGATCCTCTTCATTTTTCAGTGCTAAAGCATAATTAACTCTACTGTATTTATTATAGACATCTTCATAAATTCCAACCAGCTCAAAGTCTTTGCTAAAACTAAGATTGTAAAACTCCTTATCAGTAAAAGTACTTATGGCATCTATCTCTTTACCCTCTATTAGTCTATGCCCAAAATCAAGCTGTATTTTATCTCCTAATTTTAGCTTATTTTTTTCGACTAGACTTTTCGATAATACTATTTCTCCATCACTTTTAGCAAAGTGCCCTTCAAGTAAATCTGAATGCTCTCTCATTTTATTTATATCATTATCTTGATAATTTACGGCAATCAAATCATTCTTGTACTTTGCCGATTCAGGATTTATGGACATTTCACCTACAAATTCTATATTATTAATATCTTTTATTTTTTCAATATCATTACTTGTTAAGTTCCCTTCAAGTTCTGCATCATAAAAATTTACGGTCATGAAACTTTCATTATTATATTTAACAATTGTATAACTATAATAAAAAACCACAGTAAAAAACAAACTTACAATAAATAAGGAAATAAAAATAGGAAAATTCTTCTTATTCATTTCTTTCATCTCCTACAATTTTTCCATCTACTATTGTAATAATTCGATTTGCTTGTAAGGCTATTTCTTCGTCATGGGTGATTAGGATAATCGTCTGTTTTAAAGTCTTGTTAAAATATTTAAAGATTTCTATAATTTCCTTAGAATTTTTTCTGTCCAAATTACCTGTTGGTTCATCCGCCAATATGATAGATGGATTATAGATAAGACTTCTCGCTATGGCAACTCTCTGCTGCTGACCTCCTGAAAGCTCACTTGGAAAAGAGTCAAGTTTACTTTCTATACCAAGTTTTTTTACTATATCTGAAAATTCATCTTGATTGATTTTCCTTTTATCAAGTTTTAATGGAAGTTCTATATTGTGACGAACTGTTAAGTTGGGAATCAAATTATAAAATTGATAAATTAGTCCGACTTTTCTTCTTCTAAAGTAGGCTAATTCTTTTGAAGAATACTTTGATATGTCGTTACCATCTATATAAACCTTTCCATCATCTGGACTATCTACTCCTCCAATAATATGTAAAAGCGTTGATTTACCAGATCCACTTGGTCCAACAATAGCGACAAATTCTCCTCTGTCAATTTCAAGGTTGACACCGTCTAAGGCAATGACCTTAGAATTACCCTCGCCGTATTCTTTTCTTAAATTTTCTACTTTTAAAATTTCCATACTTTCCTCCTTAATTTAAGGTAAGTATATAAAAGTAAAGTGATTTTTAGGTGACATTGTAAAATTTTATTTCAAATCTTGCTCCAGCATCAATATTTGAAACAGAAATTTCTCCCTTGTTTTTTTCGACAATTGTCTTCGCCATAGCAAGACCAATTCCAAAACCATTTGAGTCGGGCGTTTTATAAAAGCGTTTGAAGATTTTTTTAATATTCTCTTTTTCTATTCCTCCGCCATTGTCTTCAATGATTAAGCTTGTATAGAGGGGATTTTTGTAAGATGAAATTGTGATTTCATCACAAGTCGGTCTATTATCAGCATTTTTCATAATATTAATAAGAGCTTCTGCTATCCAATAAAAATCTCCACAAATACTATTTTCCTTTAAATTCTTCTCTATTTTTATATTGATAGATCTCTTTAAGCCTAAACTGTCTATAGCATAATCTACCAGTTCTTCTAAACGAATTTCTTCTTTTTTCATTAAATCTTTGTTTGCATCAAGGCTTGATAATTTGAGCAAAATATCTGATAAAGAGTTTAATCTTAATAGTTGTCTTTTTAATATCTCTATATCATCCTTATCTGGAAAATCCATCTCCAAATTTTCTATGGAAAAAAGCATAGATGTAATAGGAGTTTTGATTTGATGGGCGATATCTTCTAGGTATTCGATTTGCTTTTCGCTATTTTTACTACTTGTCTCTTTGGCTTCTACTATTTCTATAAAAAGCTTGTAAATTTTATCTTCTAAAATTGAAAAATCATCTTGCTTCATAGGAATTTTATATTCTTGGTTTTTCATATTTTCTATCAGATCTATAAGCTCATTTATTCTATTTTTCTTTCTTTTTTCTAAAAAATAATAAAGAAGTCCCAGACTTATTATCCAAAATACATATATCATCTAATCCATCCTATATCCAATTCCTCTAACAGTAGAAATTACTTCCTTATCAAGTTTTTCTCTAATTCTCTTAATAGTTGATGTGAGAGTATTGTCATTTACAAACCTATCCCTGTCTTCCCAAAACATTTCAAGAAGCTGACCTCTTGTATAAACCCTGTGAGGATTTTTAATAAATAAGACTAGGATTTCAAATTCAAGTGGAGTTAGGTCTATTTGATTCCCTTTAAAATAAACTTTTGAATCATTTAAATCTATTTTGATATCCTTATAAGTAATTTTTTTGTCTTGACTTAGAGGTATTGTCCTTAAAACCGCATCAATTCTTGCCCTTAATATTGCAAGGGAAAATGGTTTAGTTAAATAGTCGTCTGCTCCTTGATCTAGGGCGGCAATTATAAAATCTTCATCATTTTTTACAGTTGTTACAATAACTCTTATTTCCTTATCTTTTAATCTTTCTATCAAATGTTGACCGTCTTTATCTGGCAAATTTATGTCCAATAGTGCCACATCCATGTCTACATTCATCTTATAGGTCGCTTCGTAAAAAGATGATGCAAGCTCTACTTCATAACCATTATTAATTAAATACTTTTCCATTTGTAAAGCAATTTCTTTATTATCCTCTATAATCAAAACACTCTTCATTCTAACCCTTTCATGTATCAACTTTGAAATCTATTAAAAATTTTTGTTTTACAGCATTGGTCTATAAGCAAATTAAAGCTAACAAATAATTAAATATAAAATATAAAATTCTAAATTATAATAAAAATATCATTAACGAATCTGATTAATGTAAATTATTAAGGTAATTAATATATAATCTTACAGCTTATAAAAAAATCTTTTTAACTTTATTTTTCTAAAGCTTCCTTATAGATTAAAATTTTATGTTTAAATGAGTCTATTCCACCTTCCATGTGATTTATTATTTCTTTTTTTATAGCTACTTCACCAGGATAGCCTTGATTTTTCACCCATCCATGTACTCCATCAGAATCCATTACTAACACACAGTCTGACATTGCATTAGTTACAATTGTTGCACTATGAGTTGCAATTATAACTTGTCTATCATTTTTAGTTTTCCTTAGCTGCTGAACAAGATTTTTATAAATATATCTGCTATCCAAATTATCCTCTGGTTGGTCAATAACAATCGGTCTGAAATCATTGTTATATTTCCCATATCCTAATATAAAGTCTAACATTGCTACGACTTTTTGACCTAATGATAAGTTTTTTATATCTTTATAAATCTCTTGAAGATTTTTATTGTCTTCCCTACTATTAATATTAAATAGGATAGTGTATTCTTCAAGTTTTCTAAAGTAGTTTTTAAAATATCCAATCCATGTATCTATATTTTTATCGTCAGTTGCATATATTAATAAATCTGATATTAATGTCTTAGCAATATCAGCATTAATAATTGTTTTATTGGAATCTATTACTTTAAAACTACTTTCTTCTGTAAATTCTAAAAACTCTTTGGGATTTATCCAAGAAGAATCTTTATTTATTGATGATTTCAAAAAATTAATCAATCCTTTTTTATCTATTATATAAAATATAAACCCCTCTAAATTTTCCCTCTTAATATTATATCTATTAATAATACTTGGAAATTTGCTTTTATAAATTTCTTCTATGGGGTACTCAAGCACTAAATCATTTTGAATATAATCGATTTTTAATGTTCCTTTTTGAGTTTCATTAAAAGGATCTAGTACCTTTTTTACATCTTCTCTTCTATTTTTTAAAATACTTTCTATATCTCTTAGAAATTTAGATAAACCTGATTTAGCTTTAATTTTTATTTTATTTTCAAATGGTTCTAACTCTTTATTTTTAAACATCAAATCATAAATAAACCTGTTAATTTCATCTCCACTTGCATATCTAACAAGATCATTAACAGAATACCTATTATCATAAAGTTCTGATAGGACTTTTGTTTTATTACGTACTTTTTCAATATTGCTAATATCCATCTCTTTAACATTACTACAAGTTATCTTATATACGTTCAAATACTTTTTAAGCATATATTTTTTAATTCTGTCTCTATTAAAATAATATCTTCTTCCATATTGATAAGGGCGTTCCTCTTCAAATCGGCTTAAAATATTATCATCATCTTCTTTATAAGGACTTATAAACTCAACAATATACTCATCTTTATCACATTGAAATAATAAATATACATTCCCATGCTTACAAATAAAATCTAAAAGATTCTCATCATGAACACTTTGTGTCATTACAAAATCAATTGTTTCAAGAACAGTACTCTTGCCAGTTCCTCTTCCCCCTATCAAGCAATTTAAAGAATCTGAAAATTTTACGGTAAAATCTCCATCTTTCTTTTTATTAGATAGAAAACCAGATTCTTCAAACATTACATATAAGCCTTCTATATAAACTTTATTTTTATTCATGTTCTCATAACTTACAGAAATATCAAAATCAATTAAAGCTTCTTTTAACATTTGAAAGTTAATATCACTTCCCTTAATCCAAAAAAAATTATTGTCTAATGTATCAATTGAATGTGAGTCATTGTCAATTAAAAAATTTACATCCTCTCTATAATTTTTCATGAAGTTTTTTGCACCATTGATTTGATTCCTGTTTTTTAAACCAACAATTCTTGTGTTTTCACTGGAAAATAATTTCTTTTTATACGCTCCACTTAAAAACTTATCTTTATTTATATTAGATGAGTATATATGAGCTATATAAGTTATCGCTCCTAAACTCGAAAAAAAATCCATAACTTCTAAACTAGTAACATACACACCGTCTTTTTCAGAAATCAATTTTTCATCTAGCCACTTAATTACTTCCTCTTCATTATTCTTATCGTCATCTAATATTGCTACTACATGAAGCTTGTCAGCACATGATATTTCTATTCCTCGAAATAATATTGTTTCAACATTATATTTAGCTTTTAACTTTTTTAGATGATGTATACATATTTTTAATTTGTCTATACCCTCAAATGTATTATGATCTGTGACAACTGCTATCTCATATTGATTTATTAGTAATTCATTAGCTAACAATAAAAAAGCATATATTTCTTTTTTGCTTTCAAAAATATCAAAATCTTCACCAAACTTTACATCTCTTTTTCCATTTATGAGCGGGATAATACTTCTTTCATAAATTATATCTTCTAATTCTTTTTCACTTATTTTTTTATATCCATCTGTGCCTAAATTCTCCATTAATTTATAATCATGAGAGGCTGGTGTGTGAATATGAAATATTGACTTCCTAGGAAATCCAAAATTATCTCTAGTTTTTTTTATATGCTTATATGCTTCTATAACTTCACCGTAAGTTCTTGTATCTTCAGCCATACTTCTCCTTTATAATCCATAACATTTAACAATAATTATTATATAAAATAATCACCCTGATTTTCTGCTGCCATTTTAAAATCAATAGAATTTTCCAGATAATGTAGATTAAATCCTCCTTGTTTAAATCCATAGCAACCAACTCCTGCTGATGAAAATAAAGAAATATAGGTAAGAGCATTATTTATCATTTATTTTAACTCCATTTTTATATTCAATAATATCTCCAATATCACATTGAAAATACTCACAAATTTTTCCTAATGTTTCCAAACTTACATTTTCGTCTCTTCCCATTTTTGCTATTGTCTTAGGTGTTGTTGCAATTGCACATTGTAAGTCAGTTTTTTTCATATTTTTATCTATTAATAACTTCCATAATTTATTATATGAAAATCCCATATTATTCTCCAATTCTATATTTTATCTTTCTAAAGGTATAGATTAACTACCTAATTATAGCATATAACTCAGATTTATTTCAATTATATAATTTACTGCGTTAAACTGAGCAAAAAAATAAAGGCAGTCCGAAGACTGCCGATATTTATCTTTCTGCACCTTTGCTATGGTCTTTCTTATTTGACTTAGTTTTATCGTCTGTCTTAAAGCTTTTTATTTGCCCTAATATGGACTTTTTATCTTTATTTTGACTCTTTACTTGTTCTTTTGCTTTTAAGAGCTTAGAAGACAAGATACGAACATTCTTATGTTCCTTTCCGTTGTTATCAATGCTTGTTTTTACTTGTCCGAAGATTTTAACAAAATCTCCTTGTTTTAGATTCTCTAAATCTTTTGTCTTATCTCCATAGGCTGAACAATTGGTATAAACTTTATTTCCATCATCATCTTTTGAAACAATTGAGAAATTACTTACTTTAAACTTTTCTCCATTTGCATTTTCTCTTTCAAGATTCTCTACTTTTCCAGCTATATTACCCACGAGATTAATAAGATCATCTTTTTCTTCAAGTCCATTGATATTTTCAACAATCTTACCTTGTTCTTTCATATCATCAATCATATAGTCAAAGTCATCACTTAATAAACCTGTTGTGTCATTGTTCATATATAAAACATAGACTTCTTCAAGTGCCTTTTCATCATTAACACCTTTTTCTATACTCACAAGTGCTTTTATAAAATCCTTGTAGTTATCATTCATCATTTCTTCTAAGTTTTTTCTAATATCTTTGTATTCCATAATTTCCTCCTTGTACTAAATAAGGAGAACCTTTCGCCCTCCTCTATCTTTCTTGTGCTTTTTCGTTTTTTTCTTGGTTTTTATCTTTTTCTTCTTCTGATTTGAATTTTGATATTTGTCCCAATATCGATGGTTTCTCTTCTCTTGCGTGAAGATTATCCTCTACATCATAAGTTGATTCAAAGTAATCACTATCTTTAAAATCATTGTCATACCTATCTGGTATTCCGTCATTATCAAGATCTTTTGCTAGTGGATCATAGAAGTTTCCATCATCATCTATTTCTAATCCTAGAGCTTGTTTCAAATCTTCTTCATCTACTGATACCAGATCATCAAAACTTGACATCTTTATGGCTTCGGTCATATCTTTAATAGCTTGTGAGTTAGATATATCTTCCTCTACAAAAGATTCTGTTCTAATAGCTACATTATCTACATACTGAGTCCATGTTTTTTCTTCCAAATTTACCTCATATTGAATCGAGTGCTTTCCATCAGGTGTTTCTGTATAGGCAAGTCCTATATGACTTAAATCAGGGTATAGTTTGTCAAAGTCTTCATAGCTATTAGATTCTGAAAACTCATAGTTAGAATAATCAACTATCGCCCTCTTTAAATCTTCTAATAATGGTGATTGATTTTCTAATTCCTCTACTTCTCCCATATCTAAAAGTTTATTAATCTCAGCTAGCCTTAGCGTCTTATCCCTTAACTCATCTGCTTTTTCAAATGGTTTGGTTAATTCTACCTTGGCATTTTCTAAAGATTCTTTATAGTTTTCAAGATTTTGATTTAATCTTTCAAGCCTTGAAGGCATTTTTTCAATGGCATTATCAAGTCTTGTTATATTACCGTCAGTAGAGTTTGAAAACTCTCCAAAGTATTCTGCTTTTCCTAGTAGTTTAAATGTATGAGTATTAGTCATAAAGTTATATGAAACTTGTAAGTCTAAATTCCTATATTTACCAATGACCTTACTATCATTTATCTTTACCTTTTTTATTTCTTCTAATAGCTTCTCTCCGGCTTCTTTCTTATCTAAAATTTTATTTTCTCCAAGACTGATTGAAGTGAATTTGCTATCTCCTTCTCCTAATTTCTCAACACTTGCAATATCTTCTTTAACTGCTTGTATTTCCATTTCAGTTTTTAAAATACTTTGAGGATAAATTTTATTTACCTTATCTTCAAGCTTGTATTTATTAGACTTATAGTTTGCTTCCAGCATTTTCAGCTTTGTAACTTCGTTATCTAAATCCATTTTTTCTTTAATCAGAGGATTACCAGTAGCTAAAGCCTTAATTTCTGAATAAGATAGACTTGCTTCATCAACATCTTCTGCAACTCTTACTGGAGTTTTTGAAGTCATAATTTGAGAAATGAATTTTTGCTTATTCTCTATCGTCTGCCACAAATAAGAATCAAAGGTATTTTCTGTTACATATCTAAAGATATTTACCTTATCATTTTCATTACCTTGACGAACAATTCTACCACTTCTTTGCTCTAGGTCAGATGGTCTCCAAGGTACGTCTAAATCGTGTAAGGCTATTAGTTTATTTTGTACATTTGTACCTGCTCCCATTTTTTGAGTAGAGCCTAATAATACTCTTACTTCTCCTCTTCTTACCTTAGAGAACAATTCATCTTTTTGTTTGTCTGTATCTGCTTCGTGGATAAAGGCTATTTCTTCTTTCGGTATTCCCATATTCACTAGCTTATTTCTAATATCATCATAGATATTAAATTCTCCATCTCCTTTTGGTGTAGACATATCTGAAAACACTAATTGGGTAGATGAATTTTCTTTTGTCTTATCCCAGATCGAAAAGATATTTTTAACGCATACATTAACTTTTGAATTAGGATCATCGGGAAGTAGTGGATTTATTAATCTTTGGTCAAGGGCAAGTTTTTTACCATCATTTGTAATCTTTAGCATATTATCTTCTGTTGGCTCGACTTGGTTATTTCTAACTGCGTCAGCTCTTTCTGAAATAGCTTCTAATATTTCTTTCTGTTCCTCAGTAGGTTTTGTTTTAATAACTTCAAAATTTGCTTCAGGAACTGGCAAATTCAACATATCTGAGGTCTTTATATCTGCTACTTCTTTAAACATAGACATCAATTCTGGCAAGTTATAAAACTTTGAAAATCTTGTCTTTTGCCTATACCCAGTGCCTTCTGGAGATAATTCAAAGGTGTTTTCTGTTTCTCCAAAAGTAGAAGCCCAAGCGTCAAAATGTTCTAATCCCCTTGCCTTTAAATCATCATACTGAAGGTATCTTTGCATGGTATAAAGCTCTGTCATTGAATTTGATATTGGTGTACCAGTAGCAAATACAACGCCCTTTCCATCTGTCATTTCATCCATATACCTACATTTCATATACATATCCGAAGACTTAAAGGCTTCACTTTGACCGATACCCGCCACATTTCTCATCTTGGTATGCAAGAATAAGTTTTTGTAATTATGAGCTTCGTCTATAAATAACTTATCTACTCCTAGCTCTTCAAAGGTTATAACATCATCTTTTTTAAAGTCATCATTTAGTTTTTCCAGTCTTACCAAAAGTTTCTTCTTTGTCTTTTCCAGTTGTTTTACTGTGAAATTTTCTCCTCTATTTCTTTTATTCTCATCAATAAAGGAAACTATATCATCTATTTGGTCTTGTATATGTCTTACTTGGTATTCCTTAGACATAGGTATTTTTTCAAATTGAGAGTGTCCTATTATAACTGCGTCATATTCTCCCGTTGCAATCCTACCAATAAATCTTTTCCTATTTTTGGGTTGAAAGTCTTTTTTATCGGCCACCATAATATTTGCTGACGGATATAACTGCATAAACTCCCTACCAATTTGAGTAGTTAGATGGTTAGGAACTACAAATAATGATTTACTTGCAAGTCCTAACTTTTTAGATTCCATAGCAGAAGCTACCATTTCAAAAGTTTTTCCTGCTCCTACTACATGGGCAAGCAGTGTATTTCCACCATAAAGAGTCCTTGCTATGGCGTTTTTTTGATGTTCTCTAAGTCTTATTTCAGTATTCATTCCATCAAAAGTTAAGTTAGAACCATCAAATTCTCTATTTCTAATTGAATTGAATTTTTCATTATAAATTTTTTCTAGCCTATATCTTCTATCAGGATCTTCAAATATCCAATTCTTAAATTCTTCTTTAATCAGTTCTTGCTTTTGACTTGCAAGCATAGTTTCTTTTTTGTTTAATACAGAAGTCTTAGAACCATCATCATTTATTACTTGGTCAAATACCTTTGTATCTTTTAGATTAAGAGCATTTTCAATTAGCTTATAGGCATTCACTCTACTTGTACCATAAGTCATGTTAGCAAGGTCGTTAGTCGAGTCAACACTTTTACCTTCAATGTTCCATTCACTTGTATGTGGTGAGAACCTAACATTTATATTCCACCTATCATAACCTGGTGTTTTTAAAAGATTAAAAGTAAAGTCTTCTATATCTTTTTGAGGTATCCAGGTTGCTCCTAACCTTACATTTATATCAGAAGCAGTTAGTTCTTCAGGCATAACTTCTTGTAATTTTTCTCTTTGATATTTGAGTTTGCCTAACTCGTTTAATAATGTGTCTTTCTTTTCAGAAGGTGCTAAATCTATTACATTTTCAATTTCTCCGATATATGAATTGAGATAACCAATCTTTTCTCTAATATTGCCACTTAAATACTCATCAGCCGATACATATGAAAAATGAAATGGATCGTCATTATTAAAGTTTTCAAAGGGCATTCTGTTATTTATTAGGTCTGTATCCTTAATATCTAAAAATATCTCGCCCTCAAGCTCACCAATCAAGGTGTCCCTATCTTTACTTGTTATAGATTCCATATATTCAAAATCTACATATCCTTTTTGTGAAACTGATAAGACTAAGGCTTCAAGGGAAGTATCTACATAGTCTACTACTTTTGCCTTTGTTATTGTTCTTTTTGAGAATATATCACTCTTAGCTTTGAAATTATCCTCATCATCAAGTATTTCTATTGATGATACCAAAGGAAAGTTTGAGTCTTCCTTTAAAGCTCTAGTGTTTGATAAGGAGTTAATAAAGCCATGTTTCTTTGAAAAGTTATCATAGACTTTATTTAACTTTGCTTGTGACTCTTTTATTTCTTCATAAGAGAAATCGTCCTTTTGCTTTTCTATTACATCTTTTAAAGCATTCATTACATCAAGATAATCTTTTATCTTTTCTTTATTTTTATCTGATATATTCTGCTTAATTAAGACTGAATTTTCTCTTAGGTAGACTTCTTCGTCAATAATGGTATAGGAAAAGTTCTTAACATCGTCTGTTGCTGGTAGACTTAATTCTTCATCTTCCGATAGCTCGAACTCTTCATATTTTGAATTTGACGATATTTCCTTACTTGCAAGATCCATTAGATCTTTTAACTTTTCATCTTCTTTTTCATCACAAGTAATAGTATTTCCAAATCTGCCAGATACTTCTTTCATATCCCCTAATACCATTTGAGGATTATCTACAAAGTATTTATTATAAGTCAAACCCTTATTATCAGTTGCTAGATGAATCCAATCGTCATCTCTTTCTATAACTGAATCTCTCTTCTTTAAAAAAATAATATCTGAAGTAACTTCTGTACCAGCAAGTCCTTTAAATGTTGTATTAGGAAGCCTCATAGCTCCTAAAAACTCACATCTTGCATTAATATATTTTCTAACAGATTCATCTTTTTTATCCATAGTTCCAGATGAGGTTATAAAGGCAATAATTCCTCCATTCCTAACCTTATCTATTGACTTCGCAAAAAAATAATCGTGAATCAGAAAGTTATTTCTGTTATATTCACGATCGTTTACTTTAAAATCTCCAAAGGGAACATTCCCAATTACTAAATCAAAAAAGTTATTTGAGAAGTTTGTTTCTTCAAAGCCTTTAATTTGAATATTGGCTTCAGGATAAAGCTCTCTTGCTATTCTTCCGCTTAGACTATCCTTTTCTACTCCATAGACTTTAGACTCTTTCATTTCACTTGGCATATTACCAATGAAGTTACCAACTCCTGCAGACGGTTCAAGGATGTTCCCAGTCTTAAAACCCATATCTGTTAGAGTCTTATATATTCCATCCATTACCTCTCTAGGTGTATAAAACGATGTTAAGGTAGACTCCTTAGCATTCAAATACTCTTCATTTGTTAGATTTTCCTTTAAAATATTCCTTGCTTCGAGCCATTGTCCTCCCTTTTCTTCATCAAAGACATCGGCAAGACCTCCCCAACCTAGATAGTCAGCAAGATAGGCTTGTTCATACTCTCTTGGACTCCTATTTTCATTTTCAAGTCTTTTTAGCATTTTAATAGCTTTTATATTTTTATCTAGCTTTTCTGATGGTGTTAGGTATTCTGAGTAAATATGATTTTTCAAGTCATAATTTCTAGCAAAACTTAACTTTTCCTTATTAGGTTCATAGCCTAGATTCTTTAAATCTTCTTTACCCCTCAATAAGTTTTCGGCTGCTTCCCTAGGCACATTGTACCTATCCATCATTTGGTCAATATCAGGATTGTGGTTATCTATAAAGCTTTCTTGTTCTACTTGTCTTTCAATTTGTTTTTCATGCTCAGATAATTTGTATATCTCATAGTTTCCACTATCTAAAAGGTCATCAATCTTTCTACTTTCTTCAAATGTTTCACCCTTATATAAAGGATATTCTTCCTCATTAATTTCTACTTTAGTTCCAGTTTCAATTAAGTTAATTCCATCAAAGATCTTCTCATCTTCGAAAATAAATTCTTTTCCAACTTTTACTGCTAGTTTTTCTGATGTTTGACTTAGATTTTCAAAGATTTCTTCAAGGTATGAATCGTTTCTATATGGAATTACTTCCGAACCCCTAATCATACCTCCCATATATTCCATATTATCTCTGATAGTGACAGTTTTAAGTCCTCCACTTAGTTCATCAAAATCTGTAATGGTAAAGTCCTTATCTTTATATCTAACCTGATCCCCTATCTTAAATTTAGGCTCTATCTTTTCCTTAATTTCTTCTTGTAATGATTTTTCCTCACTTAGTGAAACTTGTTCTTCTAAATATGAAAATTCACGCTCATTTACTTCTTTACCATCACCAAGGTCAATCCTATAGTGTTCGACAACTTCTCCGTCTACATAGTGGTCAAAATAGAATTTGAAATATCCGATATAATCATCAGTCATTTCTCCAAATTCATTTTCTCCAAGAGTTTGATTATGGTCTTTAACATCAATATCCTTTTGTCTTAGGACATTTATTAATTCTTTGGTTACTATTTGCCCACTATAATCGGGAACTAATTCGTGGTTTTCATTAAATTCTACAATCCAGTAATCTTTTCTATTTTCAGTGTTTTTGTCATCAAAAAAAGAAGCTTCATCAGCTTCCTTTTCTTGGCTTATTTCATTTTCTAGGCTTCCACGTATTCCTTGATTGCCATCTTCTTTACTGTTGCCATCAAGTTGTTCATCTGTCCTTGGTATTCCTCTGGATTCTCTCTCATCATCTTCTCTGTCAATCCTTGTGCTTTCATCATTTTGACTTTTTCTCTCTTGATAAAGTCCACTGCCTGATTTTGAATTTCCTTCAGATGGTTCAAAAGTGTTTTCTCCTCGTACATTTTCTGAAGTTTCTTCCAGTTCTCCATCTCCTCGCTCCCTACCAGGTAAGACAGTCTTAGAACTGCGTATGTTGGATTCGGAAATCTCTCCATAAATTCCAGATCCCTCTCCATCATGTCCAAGGTTTTCTCTTCGATCTTCATTGCTATTTCCTCTGTCGCTTCCATCTGTGAAAACTCGTCCATCTCTAATTCTTGACCTATCATCTCGTCTATATAAATCATCTTGACCTCCTTTATCTTCATTTATATTTTCTATATCTCTATTATAGTCGGCAGCGACCCTTTCTGTCAGCAGCCTAGCACGATCCATTCCCTTAGATTTTTCTATTGTGCTATCTATAATATCTTCGCTAACCCTTGATATTACAAGACCTATCTGTTCTAAAGAAATAGTATTAATCCTAGAAAAATTATTTTTTAAATTTTCCGTATCCATAGGATAGACTGTATTAAACCTATTAGCTACTGCATAAGATATTGAGTCTCTCATAAACTTTTCAAAACTCAGTCTATCCTCTATATCTATTCTCAAATCAGCAAGAGCCAAGTTAATATATTCATCTCCATAAATTCGACTCAAAGAAAATATATTTTCATTGAGTGAATCACTATCTTCAAATGAATAATCTCTTATTATTTCTTTTAAAGCCTCGTTATGATTTTCATGATCAAACTGCCATAAGCTAACCTCATTAATATTCCTATCCATTGATGTGGTCTGACTAATATCAAAAATATATGAAACTTTTTTGTTTACATCACTTCCAACTAAAATTGGAATACCCTTTTGACCTCTCATAACAACTCTGCCCAAATATTTTTTCCACATATCAAAAGTCGCACAAGCTCTAGCTTCAGGTTCTTTGTTATATATACTTAATTGGCTAGAAAAATCATATTTCTGATTATTGCCTATAACTTTTAAGAGTTTTAAATATTCTTTTTCATCTTGCAAAACTTCATACTTTATTGCTTCTTGTATATTCTTAAAATCATTTACTTGCATTTCCTACCTCCATTCTATGAATTTCTTTTATAATAGCCATTAAAACATCAACCACAATAGAATTGCCGGCCTGCTTATATAGCTTGCTTGAAGTACAATTTTTTCTTCTTGGATGTACTTCTTCTAGTTTATCTATATCACTGTCATCAAAACCCATGAGTCTTAAACATTCTCTTTCTGTTAAATACCTATATTTACCATTTCCAATATCTATTATTCCAGAATTAGGTACTCTCATCTGTTTTGTAGAAATAGTATAAGAAAAATCTTTAATCACTTTGAGTCGCCCTCTAAAACTGTTATCTATGCCTTTATTTAAAAATTTCAGCATATAAGGTTGGGTCATTGTATAAAGTTCACTTACATTCTTTTCTAAAAATTCACTTAGTGGTCTTGTTTCTTTCCTCTCCAATTTATCAAAAGAAAAGTTATTTGCTCCAAGACATGAAACAACAAATATCCTTTCTCTTTTTTGAGGTATCCCAAAGTCCATTGCATTTAAGATTTCATATTTGCTTTCATATCCAAGGTTCTCTAGTTCTTTTAGATAAATAAAAAAGGAGTCCCTCATATTTCTATCAAGGACTCCCTTTACATTTTCCCAAATTATCCATTTAGGTTTTTCTTTCATTTCTTTAATAATTCTAATTGTTTCAAATAGTAAGCTTGATCTAGTTCCTGAATTCTTTGCTCCTCCCTGCTTTTTTCCAATTCTTGAAAAATCTTGGCAAGGACTTCCATGCATAATTAAGTCTATATTTTCATTAGGTGCTTTATATCCTACTACTGATTTTGGCTTATAACTTTCTCCGAAAAGAGCGTTGTATGATTTAACACAAGCCTTATCTATTTCTACATAATCAACTACTTCATAAGGTATCTTTAAATTAATAAAAGCCTTTCTAATAGCACCTATGCCACCGAAAAGCTCTAATATTTTTACCTTATTCATTTAGATTATTCTTGTATCTATCTACAAGCTCCCTTATACTATCTTCTATTTCTCTTAAAAAGTCTTCTTTATCTACTTCGCCAGATCTAATTTTTGCAAGTTTCATTTCCCATTCAGATGTTGTTTCTGCCGACTTAAACTTATCCTCTACAATCGATACAAGTCTATTGCCTTTTTCTGTTACAAGTAGATTTTTCTTATCTCTTCTTACAAGGTCCTTATGGATAAGATTTTCAATAATTCCTGCTCTTGTAGCTGGTGTTCCTAAGCCTTTTCTTTCTACTTCTATGTCTTTATCCAAAGATTCTACTCCTGCACTCTCCATAGCCTTTAAAAGTGTATCTTCATTATAATGACTTGAAGCTTTTGTGAATTTCTCTGATATATTTTTAGAAGTTAGTTTAATATTATCTCCAGTCTTTATATCTGGTAATTCATTTTCTTGTTTTCCCTTTCCATAAGACTTTAGATACTTGGTATAACCCCCATCTATTACAGTCTTGCCACTTGCATTGAAGTTAAATTTATCATATTCATATCTTATTTTTCTACTAGATTCCTTTAAGTTATCCGAACATGAAGCAAGTAATTTATCCTTAATTAGATTATAGACTTTACTTTCTTTATCAGATAAGTCTTTAGCTTTTTCAATACCTGATATAGTAGGAATAATCGCATAGTGGTCTGTAACCTTAGATGAATTAAAAATAGACTTGAAGTTTGATTCATTAACCTTAAAATCTTCTTCAAGTCCTTCTAATAATTCTTTCATAGTATTAACCATATCATCGGTTAAATATCTACTATCTGTTCTTGGATATGTGATTAGCTTCTTTTCATACAAGCCTTGTGCCAGGTTTAAAGTATCGTTCGCTGAATATCCAAAATATTTATTTGCTTCTCTTTGTAATGTAGTGAGATCATAAGGCTTATCTGGTTTTGTACTTATTTCTTTATCTTCTACCTCTGTAATGAATATTTCATCTTCTAGCAAGTTTAATAGTTGCTCTGCAACTTCAATTCTATCAATCCTATCTGATATAAGTTTCAATCCTTCATAAGATAGGTCAACTGTATAATACTTTTGCTTCTTAAATAGGTTTATTTCACTATCCCTTTTAGCTATTAAATATAGGGTTGGTGTTTGTACTCTACCAACTGAATATGTTTCCTTGTAAATGCAAGAATAAAGCCTACTTAAATTCATTCCCACTAACCAATCCGCAATTGCTCTTGCACTTGCTGATCTATATAAGTCTTCAAAGTTTTCTCCGTCTTTAAGATTTCTAAAGCCATCTTCAATAGCTTTGTTTTCCATTGAAGATATCCAAAGTCTTTTAATTTTCTTCTTACATTTTGCTTGATTATATACAAGCCTAAAGATAAGTTCTCCCTCTCTTCCAGCATCACAAGCATTTATAACTGTGTCGATGTTCTTATCATTTAAAAGTTTTTTCAAAACTCCATATTGTTTTTTAGTGCCTTTAGATACTTCATAAATATATTCTTCTGGGATTATAGGAAGATTTTCTATTGTCCATTTCTTCCATTTTTCATCGTGTCTTTCTGGACTTGCCATTTGAATTAAATGACCTACACACCAAGAAACAATGTATCCATTTCCCTCATAATATCCGTTTTTTCTTGTTCTTGCTCCAATTACTTTTGCAATTGTAACTGCTACACTTGGTTTTTCTGCTATTACTAACTTCATTCATACCTCCATAAATAAAAAAAGAGCGAAAGATTTCTCTCTCGCTCAAAGTTTTTCTCCCGAATATTATATTATTTTCGGGAGAATTCGATTTACTTATTAATTTCTTTTTCTAGTTCTTGAAGAACTTTTATAATCTCTTCAAAGTTTGGATATTCTCCATATATCATTTCTGACATCGCCTTATAATCTTTTTCTATTTCAGAAAATCGGTATTTTCTTGGGACTAATTTTAATCTACCATCTAATGCTTCTTCATACTTTGCCCACTTCCTAGGGTAAAATTTCATTTTGAATTCGGTTACTTTCTTTAACAACTCCTTATCCTCTAAAGCTTTGTTTTTAAAATCCGAATTTGCTATTTTATATAAGTCATAAAAGTGTCTTGCATACCTATGTGGCATAGGAGAAGATTCTGGTCTATTTGCTTCGTGGTGTAAAATAGTTGCCTTTTCCCAAAAAGTTCTCTCTGCTGATACTGTTCTTATACTAGTTTTTTCTTTAAATATATTTGGGTAGGCTTCTCCAATTATTGGCCAGATTCCCACTTCAGTGGCAGGTGTCCATGCTGCAAGACTTCCTATTTCAAGTCTTATATTTTGTGTTAAATAATTGGATTCAAAAATTTTAGGATATTTACAAAGAATTGTTTGTGGATCTATTGTATCTATTGAAAATTCAAAACCTAAGTTCTTTAAATCTTGTTTTAAAACTTTTAAAAATTCATCTCGTAAAAATACTTCTGTCTTTTCATTAACTTCTTTGTTGAATTTATCTTGCTTGGTATTCGATCTTTCTATCCACGGTTCTTTTTCTTCATATCCTAATACTCGCCAATCTAAGATTAGATCTATATCTTCAGAAAATCTTTCTATAAGTCCAAAACACTTTGAAAGTGATGTGCCACCCTTAAAGGTAAAATATTCCCTCCATTTGTTTTCATTAAATAGATAATCTAAGATAAAAGTAACCCAATAGTCCTTTTCAATGACTGCTTCAGATATATTTTTCTTTCTTGCAGTATTGACTATTAAAACTCTTAAATCATCTTTATTTTCTACATAAAACTTATTCATTTTGACCCTCACAAATTTCCCTTATTACTTCATATATCCATGATGGAACTGATTTTGATTCATTCATTAAATCCAATTTTTCTTTTTCAGTTAGGTTTTCTCTTATCTTTTGAATAACTTGGTCATCAATATTTTCTTTACCCAAAGACTTGATTGCTTGAATTACAGTCGCTGTCTTTAGAGACATATTGGCAATTTCTCCTGGATTTACTTTTTTAAATTCTAAAATTGTATCCCCAATTTTATATTCTTTGTATCTTCCACTAGATATATATTTATAGTGAGTTGGTACTTGTGTTGAAAGTCCTAATAAGTTTAAGGCTGTGCTATTATATGGTGCAATATTCCAATTGTATTTTCTTGCTATAGCAAGTGCTAATTCATGAATTGATACTGCTTCATACTCTCCGATTAATTCACTGTATTTTGGATTGTAATAGAATCCATCAATAACACGCTTAATTTTATCTTCATCTGCTAATCTTTTTAATATTTGTCTAACCGTAGCATTAGATGCGATATCTAAAAAGTCATTTGCAAAAAATACTTTATGTGAGTCAAAATTATTTATTTTGTTTGATATTTTTTCTGTATATGAACTCATTACAATCCTCCTTTGTCACGGATATTGTATCATATCCGTGACAAAAGTTCAATTGTACTTAAATTTATTATTCTTATAATAGTTCATCATCTTCATCTAAAGATTCTTCGTGAGTTTCATCATTGTCAGATTCATCTTCTGACTCACTAATATAATCCTCATCATCTTCTTCAAAGTCTTCCAACATTTTATCTTCCTTAGCTTTTACTACTTTAAAATAATATCCTGCTCCTACAACTCCTCCAATTACAAGTGCAACAATTAGAAATGAACCTATCCCGCTTTTCTTTTCTTCTTTTACTGGAACAGTCTTAGGTTCTTCTTTTTTTACTTCTTCTTTCTTAGGCTCTTCAACCTTTATAGTATTTTTATCTTCTGATTCAATCATATTAAGTAGGTCTTGCTCTCCTACTTCTGTCAATAGCCTTACATTATCTTGATTTGATGAGTGATCCACTATTAGGTGCATAGTTTTTCCACTTTTAGTTTGAAATGTTAAAAATTGTCTTACATCTACTGGATTTTCTTTATCTTTTTCTATATCTCCACTTGGTGTGATATCTTTTCCATTCCTATCTACATTTTCAATTACTGAACCTCTTGCCTTATTTTCCTGTGTTGCTAGACTATTTACTGCCTTTGTATTACCACCTTTTACAAGTGGTGTTTTCTTTGGAGGATTATTTGAAGGCTTGTTTGCTTCACTTGTATTTCCTGGTATTCTTGGAACATCTTGATAAGGAATTTCTTCTTTTGATGGTGTAAAAACATCATCTTTCAACATTTTTTCAAATTCTTCTTTTTGTGGTTCATAGATTGATTCGTTTTGACTTTCTATTTGCCCTTCATTAGTCATAGCAAATGTAGTTGCTGGTACTGTAAATGTAAAAAGGAGTAACGCTATGGCTACTCCTCGTTTAATGCTCATATTCATTTTTCTATCCTTTCTTATTTTACATTTTTAAATACATAGACTGCTTTTCTAGCATTGTCCCATTCTATTGTTTGGTTTTTACCATCTTTAATATCTCCATGACTTGCTCCAAAAGCTTTGGCAATATTTGAAATTGAAGCATGAATTCTTCCATTTATAATCACTGGCTTAACATCTGAATTGTAGACCTTTCCATCTGAGTCTTTCATAACACCAGTATCAATATTTAGTCTTAATGTCTTTTTGGCTAAGATATTATTCTCTTTATTTGAGAAAATAGCTTCACGAGTAGAGTTGTCATACTCAACATTAAAACCTAGAGTATAAGCGATATATCTTACTGGAATCATAGTTCTTCCTTGGTCTACATAAGTTTTTACATCCATGTAGACTGTTGTTTTACCATCTTTTTTAATAATGTTATAAAAGTTTTTGTCTACTTGGAAAACAGCAAATTCTTTTTCATCTTTAACTTGTTTTTTACCTTGTTGTTCCTCTTGCTTTTTCATCTTGTTAAGATCAAATTGATTTAGGATGTTCTTGTCATCAGCTTTCAATAGTTCGTCCCACTTCTTATCTTGAGATTTCTTATCTTCTTTCTTCTCTTTGTTTTCTTTTTGGAGTTTTAGAAGTTCATCTAATTTCTTGGATAAGTCTTGGTTTAGATTTTTATCTTTTTCATCTTTAGCTTGTTTCTCAAGTTCTTCTTTCGCCTTTTTATTTGCTTCCTCGATTAACTTCTTGGCTTCTTCAATTTTCTTATCTAAATCTTCTTTTAGCTTTTTAATTTCTTCTTCAGAAGCTTTTTGTTTATCTTCTAATCCTTTAATCTTCTCTTCTAATTCTTTTTTTGTATTTTCAGAAGATTCTTTTAAACTATCAATAGCCTTTTGAAGCTCTTCAATTTTCTTACAGCATTCTGACTTAGAATTTTCTGTCTCTTTCTTTTTAGACTCAAGGTCTTTTATCTTAGCATCTTTTTCATCAAGAGCTTTTTCTAAGTCCTTAATTCTATTGTCTTTATCTTCAATTTCTTTAGTCTTCTTTGCAAGTTCCTCTTCTAAAGACTCGAGCTTTTCTTGCATTTCTTTGATTTTATTTTCGTTTTTATCGGTCTTTTCTTTCTCAGCTTCTAACTCCCATTTTGTAGATGAATAATCTTCTTTTAGTTTTGCATTTTCATCTTGCAATCTTTTTAATTCATCTTTAAGCTGAGTAATTTCTGCTATTAGTTCATCATTATTAGAGTTTTTAAGATTCTCAATTTCTTTTTCCAATTGAGCAATCTTATTATCTTTATCTCTAATCTCTTCTTCTAGATTAGACTTTTCTTGTTTTAGTTTTTCTCCATTATCTTTGCAAGATTCTAACTTTTTCTTTAATTCATCTATCTTTGATTGGTCTTCTTGTTTCTTATCATTTAAGTCTTTGATCTGATTTTCTAAATCACTAATTTTACTTATAGAACTTTCTATCACTTTTTTACTACCATTTGTATCATCAGCTTTAGCTAGTACATTAGTAGTTGAGGTTGATGTTAAAACTAATAAAAGAGCCATAAAAAAGGCTCTTAGTCTGTTCGTATTAAATTTCTTCATTATGAATGTTCTCCTTTTCTTTTAATTTTTCTTCTCTTTTTCTATCATTGATTTTCTCCATTAATTCTTCCAAGCTAATATTGTTCCTCCTAAGAGTTACAATTATTTCTTCATTTTCAACTTGTATTTCTTCATCGCAAATTTCCTTGTATTTTGCATTTAAATCTTTTAATTTCTCTTCTATTTTTTTCTTTTTGTTCCTAATACTTACAAGTTTTCTGTTCACATAATATCTCCCTTCTATCTTGGTCTTCCAAAACCATAAAAGTGTGATTTCCAATATTTTGAATTTATTGATGTGTATTGAATTGGATCTCCTGCGTGAATCATCATTCCGTTACCTGCGTATATTCCTACGTGAGATATTGGTGTTCCACTGTTATATGTTGAGTGGAAAAATATAATATCTCCAGGTTGAGCTTCACTTGGACTGACTGGGTTACAATAGTCTTTGTATATTCTCCATGCAGTTGTTCTTGGCATTCTCTTTACACCAGACTTTGTAAATGACCAACATACAAAACCTGAGCAGTCAAAGTTAGATGGTCCACTTGCTCCAAACACATATCTTTTGCCTATATGTTTTTCTGCTTCATTAAAAAGAGCCTTTGCAGTAGCTGAATCAAAAGCAAGACCAGGATTTCCAAAGTTTGGATTATCTACTATTTCTCCTAAGTCCCCATTACCTGATCCAAAAACATCTCCCATATTCCCCTTAGCTTCAAGAAGAGCTTCATAATGAACTACATTGTCTGGATAATCTTTAAATATTTCCCTAACAACTTCATCCATTTCTTTTTTCTTTAAAGTTATAATTAACTTTTTATATTCGTACTCTTCTTTTTCATAGCTAGTATAAGGATTGCCACGACTATCATATCTAGTTCTTGCTACTGTTCTTGTTCTAATTTCAATTTCTTCTTTAAAATCAAGTTTATACATCTTATCGAAAAGTTCTTTTAAAATTCCTTTTACTTCAGATGCTGATTTTATTTCTCCACATCTTGAAGTTATATAGGATAAAAGTTCGTGGGTATTATGACCAATTTCTCCTTCTTTGTTTATGATATATTCGTCATATCCAGGATGACTTGTTTTTACACTTTCGATTTGTGATTGTAGGTCATATTCCATTGATGAAAATTCTTGATTTACTTCACTTAGAACTGTGTCTTGTGATAGGTATGTTGTTGTCATTACTGAGTTAACAGAGTTACTTAATCCACTCATACCAACACTTCCACCACCAATCATGATTGATAGCATAAGACCTAGTCCTATTACTAGAAATAAAACCATCTTACTTTTTCTTACAATTAGCTCTTTAGAAGCCTTACCTAAACTTAAAATAGCTTTTTTAACCCTATCTACAAGTCTTGTTTCGTGCTTTTTAGCTATCATGCTCTTCATTTGTTTTCTCTGGTAAAACTTCTTAAATCTATTTTTCTTTATATAGGCATCTGACTTTTTTAGATCTTCCAAGCCACTTTTAAACTCCAACTTGCTTTTTCTCTTTTTTATTTTCTTATCAAGTTTAGATAACTTTTTTAAGGACTTTTTCTTTTTGTCTAGCTTATACTTCCTTATTCCATGCTGGAGTTTAGAGCTTACATTAGCGACCTTTTCTCCAGATTCTACACCAGTATTATCAGACCCTGAACTTAAATAATCTCTCACTAACTCTGATGACTTAGCTCCAGATAATAAAACCCCAGAAGATAGACTTCCTTTAGTTTTATTCTTTAAGATATTATCCTTTAGCTTGCTTTTAGACTTTTCAAGTTCTCCAATCTTTTTATCTGAGATAAAATCTTTAACATCTTGTGCCTTCTTAGAATCTTTCGTTGTAACTTTCTTAGATTCATTTTTTAAGTCATCGATTTTCTTACGAGTGAATTTATCACTTTCATAATTTTTTCTTTTGTAGTAAGTCTTCTTTTTATTAACTTTCTTTTGTTCTGAAGTTTTAAGACTTGTTTCTTTTTCATCTTTTATAAATTCTTGATTATTGTCTTTAAACTCAGGATTATCAAATGTTTTATCTGTATCAACTTGGCTTAGCTTATTTTCTTTATCTATCTCTTTAGAAATTTTTTCCTTATCTCTAAACTTCTTTTCTTGATAAAGTTTCTGCTTTTGCTTTTTATAGATATTAGCATTACTCTCGTTCTTGCTTACTTCATCTTTAACAAGCTTATCTTTTCTATATATTCTCTTGCTTTTCTTTGCTTCAATAGGTTGAGCTTCACTAGTGTAGATTCGCTTAGACTCTTTCTCGTTGATTTTATCTTGGAATTTATCCTTACTATGGATAAGTTTATCCTCATAATTTTTAAGAACTTGTCTTTTACTTGATGCCTTCTTATTACTTATTGGTTGAGCCTTAGCTGAAATATCATCTGTTGTTAGTTTATTAGAATTAATATTTCTACTATTTTTACTGTCAAAATTTACCTTTTTGATATCTACATCTAAATCTTCATCAAGTTTAAAGCTTTCATCTGCCCTTATTTCAAGATTAGTCTGTTTAACCTCATTAGCCTTATCCTTATTTTCTAAAACTTTTTTTCTAATTCTTTCCTTATTTTTAGCCTTCTGAAAATTTTTTAATTTATCTTGTTTTTGATCTTTGGATAATACATTCTCATGAATTAGTTTAGATTCTTTTTCTGAAATTTTATCTCCGAACCTATCCTTATTCTTAATAATCTTATTGGTATAATCATCTGAATGAACAAGTTTACTATCTACATTCTTTTCAGGAGCGTCCCTATTTCGTATAATTTTCTTTTGAAAATCTTTTTTTAGTTTTTTATCCATGTTGCACCTACTTAACTTCTTCCGGTTTAGTTGTCATTAGCTTATATAGCATGGTGTCTTTAGGGAATTTATCTATAAATGGAACAATAGTATTTCCAAAGAATAATAGTCCCTCACCTGCATTTGAGTTAGTAATATAGTTTAACTGATAAGGCGATATTTTTAATTTCTTAGCAAGAATATCTCTATCTCCAGATGCTTGATTTAACATTAGAACAAAGTCTGTATTATCAAAGATATTTTCAATTTCCTGACTTGTTAAAAGGTCTTTTACGTTTTGAGTTATACCTGTTGGAATACCTCCCCATTTTCTAAATCTTTTCCAGATTTCTACTGAATATGAAGCAGTTTGTGGGTCTTTTAATAAAAGGTGGAACTCATCTATATAGTATCTTGTAGACTTGCTTCCTCTATTTAGGGAAACCTTGTTCCAAACCTGGTCTTGAATTACAAGCATACCTATTTTTTTAAGTTGTGTTCCTAGCTCTTTTATATCAAAGCAGAGCAATTGCCTATTTAAGTCAACATTTGACCTATTATTAAATACATTAAGACTTCCCTTAACATAAATTTCCATTTCTGTTGCTAGTTTTCTACCAACTCCCTCTTCTTGAGATAGGAGCATATCGTATAATTCTCCTAATATTGGCATATTTTCTGGTTTTGGGTCTTCAAAATATTTTTGGTATATCTTTGGTAAGCACCTATCTATAACAGATTTTTCTGCAGCAGTAAGACCAGATCCTCCTACTACAAGTTCAAGCATAGACATTATGAAGTTTGCCTTATCCTTTAAAGGTGCGTCCCCATCTCCATAGTTCATATTTATATCTAGTGGATTTAGGTAGTCCTTTGATTTTGCCGAAACTTTAATAACTTCTCCATTAAATTGTTTTACAAGGTTTGAATACTCGCCCTCAGGATCACAAATAATTACATCATCGTCTGTGACAAGAATTGCATTTGCCATCTCTCTCTTTGCTGAGAAAGATTTACCAGAACCTGGTGTACCTAATATTAGACCGTTAGGGTTCTTTAGTTTCTTCCTATCTGCCATAATTAAGTTTTGGCTAAGGGCATTTAATCCATAGTACAAAGAATTTGCTGAATCAATAAATAGCTCTTCTGTTGTAAAAGGCATAAATACTGCAGTTGATGATGAAGTTAAAAATCTTTTTATTTCTACTTGATTAACTCCTAGAGGTAAGACAGAAACGAGTCCTTGTTCTTGTTGATGAGATAATCTTTTTACTTGACAATTATGTCTGTTAGCAATTGATGAGATTTGAGCAATAGTGTTTTCTAACTTTTGATTAGTCCTAGCAAAATTCATCATTACTATGGTTACTACAAAGAGCCTTTCATCTCTATTCTGTAAGTCAGATAACATAGACTTAACATCAGCCCCAAAAGTGTTTATATCTGAAGGAATAATATCCATATCATATCCAGCACGCACTGCTTTCTTTTGTTCTTCAATTTTCATTCTGTCTAGGTCTGTGTTCTTTCTCTTAATGAGTTTAATGGCTTCTGCTTGTTCAACTACATCTATATGAAAAGCTACATAAATATTGTCATCAATATCTAAAAACTCAGATAACATTCTGTCTGATAGTTCGCTTGCAAGTATTTGAAAATGACTTGTTGCTCCAATATATTTTCCAAATTTAAAATTATTTGCTGGTACAAAATTAAAGATATTGGGAGTTATATGTGATTTTGTAGACTCTTTCTTCTTCAAATCTTTATATGAAAACTCAAAGCTTTTGTCTGGATTTAACATATCGTGAACAAGTCTTAGTCTTTCTTCTCCATCAAGACTTTCTGCTCTTACTCCCATAGATTTAAAGTTAGATAAAATATCTACTTCAAGTCTATTTAACTTTGCCCTTGCTTGCTCTAGATTATCGGCTTCTGTTGTAAAGGTTATATACTTCATCTTTTTAAGTCCGTTATTTCCCTTTGCAAGTTGAAGCTTTAACATCTCCCTAAACTCTTTTCTTACATCGTCATAAAAGTCTCCCTTATCAGCAATTTTAATTGCATCTTGTAGGTCTCTATTTCTTCCTAATTGATTTACATATGAAAGTTCAACGTGGACACTTGGATCAAAAGAATTTAAAAAGTTGGCAAATTGGTTAAAGATTAAATCTCTATCTTCTTCCAATGCCAACTGGTAATTTATATCTTGAAATGAAATTGTCTTCGAATAATTTTTTTCATCTAACTGGCAAATGCCCTCTGGTAACATTCTTATATATGGAATAGTATCCTCAACTGTATATTTCTTTTTCTCTTTCTTTAAAAGTACACTTAGAAGACTATTTGTTGGATCTTTCTTTGTTTTTAGCCTTCTTACTTCCTTTCGGTCTTTTTTTAATTGTTTTTCCCTTAGATTTAAGTCGCTGATTTGATTTTTTCTTTGCTTCAAGGTATGCCTCCTTTCTTATTCTCTTAGTTGGTTGATAAAACTTGTGAAGATAGAAAAATTTAAAATATTTTTCAAAAGTTAAGGTGTCTTTTTCATATAAGGTTATAAAAAAGATTGGCAGGGTTACTATTAGCATTACAATGATTGAAGCATCATTAGGTAGATATTTCTTCATAAATATATAGGTTGGTATGCCAATTAGTCCTGCCACAGAAAAACCTATAAGTTGTCTTTTAGTTAAGTTAAAGGCAACCTTTGTTTTAATCTTGTCCAAATCTTTTGGTATTGGTACATACGCCATTTTAATCTCCCTCTACTTCTTCTTTGGAAAGTTCAAGTATATGGTCATAATTAGATGTTGTTTCCTCTTCTAGGTAGCTAATTCTTTCTTCTAATTCTTCTTGTTTTTCTTCATTTCTGTCATTATATTCTCCTTGATACATAACAAATTCATTGTGACATCTTCCGAGTCTGTTTATTCTCCTCTTTAAGTTTCTAATCTCTTCATTTCTTTTTTTCTCTTTTAAGATTTCATAAGTTCCTCCCAATAAAATTCCAAGTCCTAATAAAGCACAATTTTTCTTTTTTAACATTTATTCCTCCTAGTGCGTATTCATAATACTTTTTGCAACTGTTCCACTCTTAAACATCATAAGTCCAAGTAGTAGAGCATATCCTAATATACTAAACAAGCTTGCGTGAATATCTGTAATCTGTACCGTTCTTATTAAAACGGTGTAGATACCTAAACATACCATCAAAAACAAACCTTGTAGTCCCAAGGCAAAAAGTCCCTTGATATAATTTGTTCCAATCTGACCCCATTCTTTATTTCCCATAGTTGCAAATGGTATGGATGATACTGATGAGTAGACATATATTTCAAACATACGCCCATATACTATTAATGTTATAACTAGTGATATTCCTTGAATTGCAATCCTTACAAGGCTTGTTTCGACTAGTATCATTAAAAGCTCACCTATTTCTTTTTCTTTTAATGCATCAACCATTGCAACTATCTGCTCTCCTGAAACAGTGGCAGAAGTAGTGATTACCCCTGCCGCTTTGTTTACAAGATTTTGTGCCACATCAAAGACTGCCATTGAAAATTCAAAGGCATGGCTTGCAAGATAGACTGCTATAAACATCTTTATAATGTATTTGAAAAACTCAAAAGTATCTGTATCATGCATATTATTCTTTTGCATAACCATATTTATGAGTTCAATACATAATACTGCTGTTATGATAAGACCTGCTATTGGAACGATCACATTATCATTAATGTTTTTTATGAAGTTATACACTTCTCCATTCCAACCCATTGGTGTCTTCCCAACATCAGTTGCAATAACTCCTACCTTGTCATTTATATCTAAGAACATGGACTCAAGATTTGCTTTGATACCTCCGAGTAGCATATCCTTAAAAAATTCAGTTAGCTTGTCAAAGATACCAAACATAGACTTTCTCCTATTTTAAAGCATTTGCAAGTAGTGGAATTAATTTAATACCGATTAGTACAATTCCCCCACCAGCCATAAGCTGCTTAATACCTTGAGATTTAGCACCAGGGTTATCATTACCATAACCTTCCATTAAGTTAATAACTCCCCATGCTCCTAAACCTGCACCAATTGCAGTTACAATTGTCTTTAAAACTCCAACTCCAGCTGTAAAAAATTCCATATTATTCCTCCTCGTTTTCTTTCTCTTTCTTTTCTATTTTGTTTAGTGATTTAACTATAAAGTTCTTGTAGACCTTATCTCCTTTTTTATTTTCTTTGAAATATCCAAAGACATGGATTAG
>NZ_KV820426.1:0-41883 GCF_001815405.1 Peptoniphilus sp. HMSC075B08
ATATCTTGTTTCATAAAATTACCTCCTTTTTTCATCCAGATTTTTTTAGCAAATTTTAAGTTTGATTGAAGAATTCCCTAATTTTTTCCATATTCTTTTCATCTTTAATACCATGCCATTTGACTTTTCCATTCTCCATAAACATAAAATAATCACAACAACATTCTACTAATTCCGGATCATGTGTAATAATAAAAATAGTTTCTCTGCCCTCTTTAAGCCTCATCATTTCATTAGAAACTTCTTTCATATTCCTAAAATCCAAACCACTTGTAGGCTCGTCAAAAATTAAGATTGATCTATTATTCAAATTTAAATCTTCCACTTTTCAGATTGTTTTCTGATTTCAATAAAATCCTTATATATTCCATGTTTAGATGCAAGTTCACTATGTGTTCCTACTTGTTTTATAACACCATCTTTTAAAACAACTATCTGATCAGCATTTTTTACAGTAGAAAGCTTGTGTGCAATTACAATAACAGTTTTGCCTTTTAATAAGTTTTTCAAAGCAATCAATAATTGTTTTTCATTTTCTGGATCTACGCTTGAAGTTGCCTCATCAAGAATTACAAATTTACTTGGCTTTAACATAGCTCTCGCAATAGATATTCTCTGGCGTTCACCTCCAGATAGGTTTGAACCCCCTTCTTGCAAAACAGTATCATAAGCTTGTGGCAATTTCATAATAAAATCATGGCACTGAGCTTTTTTGGCAATATCTATCATTTCTTCATCTGTTGCATTTGGATTACCAAACTTAATATTGTTTTTTATGGTATCATCAAAAAGATACACGTCTTGAAAAACAAAGCTAAAATTTGAAAGCAATTCATCATACTTGTACTGTTTAATATTTAGATTTCCAACTTTTACTTCGCCAGAATTTACATCCCAAAACCTCGCCATTAAATTGCAAAGTGTTGTTTTACCACTTCCTGAAAATCCAACAAGAGCAGTTGTTTTTCCATCTGGAACAAGCATACTTAGATTATTGAAAAGATTTTCTTTTCCATAAGAAAATGAAATATTGTTCATTGATATTTCTGCTTTATCTACTTCTGTCATTTCACCTTCTTCAATTACAGGTAAATTTCTTAAATTTATAACAGTATTAAGATTTCGTACAGCAACACCCTTAATACTCTGCATACTTCCTGCTAATTCAAATCCAGAAAAAACAACAAAACTCATAACAATTAATATAATAGCTTTAGTAACTTCAATATCCCCTGATAAATATCTTATGATAGAACTAAAAATTATCACACAAATACCAAGTTTAAATACTAACAAGAATAAAAACTGTGTTGGAACTAAAATTTTTTCTACAGCAAGGAAGCCTTTGCGACTTTTTGTAATACTTTCGTTTAGTTCCTTGACTGTATTTTGATCTTTTCCAAATGCTTTAGTTATTCCTATCCCATTTACATACTCAAGCATTTTTTCACTTAAATCCAATTTAAGTCCTAACAATCTCTCTGTTAGTTGATCTGTGCTTTTTTGTGTGAATAAGTTTACTAAGGTTCCAACAATCAAAGTCAACAATATAATTATAGCTGTTACAAAATCATAAGGTAGTATGAAAATAACCATAATTAGTGTCTGTATTGTACCTACAAGCATTTGCTCAATAATAAAAACTCCTATTGTTTCAAGTTCACCTATAACAGTTGACAATGCTCCTGCTATATTCCCTAAAGAATTTGTGCTGAAATATCCCATGTTTACATTTTTTAAACGATCACCAATATATAATCTATTTTCTGCTCCTAAATTGTACGAAGCAATATATTTGTTTTTATCAGCCAGATATCCAAATATAATTTTTCCCACCACACTTATAGCTGCAATAATAAAAACAATATACACATCTTTCATTAAAATGCTTTGGTTCGTGAATATATTTTCACAAATTTTGGTCAAACATAATAGAATTGCACCTAAAGAAACTCCTTCAAATACTCCCTTAAATACATCAAAAATAAGCATTTTTGTTATTTTATTTGAATATGACCCTGACACCTCATATAAAGTTTTTATCAATTCTCTCACTTTATATCACCTCGATTTCTTTAGATTCTGTATATACATCCCACATTTTTTTGTATCTCCCATTTAACTCTAGTAATTGTTTATGAGTGCCTTCTTCAATTACTTCTCCATCATCCACCACAATTATTTTATTTGCATTTACAATTGTAGATAACCTGTGAGCTACCATAATCACTGTTTTATCTTTAATTAACTTATCAATAGACTGTTGAATAACTGATTCATTGTCAGGATCAGAATATGCTGTTGCTTCATCAAGTAGTACAATAGGACTATTCTTTAAAAAACACCTAGCTATTGCAATTCTTTGCTTTTCTCCTCCAGAAAGATTTGCTCCTCCCTTTCCTACAATAGTTTCATATCCATTTGGTAGGCTCTTTATAAAATTATAGCAACTCGCTTTTTCACAAGCCTCTTTAATTTCATCCATACTCGCATCTTCCTTCGCCATCTTTAAATTTTCTAATATTGTTTTATTAAAAAGAAAGTTTTCTTGCGACACATAGCTAACAAGCTCCATATTCTGTTTTAAAGGCAATTCGTTCAAATTTGTTTTTCCAATTAAAATTTCTCCATTAGAAACATTCCAAAATCCTGCGATTAGTTTTGTAATAGTAGACTTTCCACTACCTGAATTTCCAACGATTGCAGTTAACTCATTTTCATTTGCTTTAAACGAAATATTATTTAATACATTCTTTGACTCTTCATATGCAAATGTAACATCTTTAAACTCTACATCATAAGATTTTATATCTCTTACTTCTTCTCCTCTTTTTAAGTTAGGAATTTCCATTATTTTTTTTATTTCTTCAAATACAACTTTTATATTTGCTATTGTTTCCATATGACTCATAGCTTTTATTAATGGTTTATATGAAGCATATGATAGCAATATACACGTGATAAGAGTCCCTACTTCAACACTACCCTTCATAAAGAAATACAAGGAAGCTGGTAAAACGAATACCATAGTTGACGGGATAGTTTCCATAGTTGCTGTCATTGAAAAACAAACACTCAAATACCAATCAAGCATTGCGTTCTTATTCTCTTCAACAGTCTTTCTAAATTTCCCAAATGATGATGCGGATTTATTAAATGCTTTTATAACTTTAATACCATTTACATATTCAACCATTGTCGTATTCATAGCTTTAGCTGCTTCTTGGTATCTTTTAGATTTTTCTTCATAACCTCGCATCATTAACATTGAGAACAATAATCCCAATGGAATTGTAAGTAAATTTGCAATTCCTATTCTCCAGTCCATTATAAAAATTGTTATGATCAATACTATAGGAATGAATATATTAGCAATAACTTCTGGAATCACATGAGCAATCGGTTTTTCCATTTTATCAAGTGTTTCCACCATAAATTGAGACCACTGTCCGCTGCTTTTTCTTTCAACTTCTCCCATAGAAATTTTACTTAATTTGTCAGCTAATAACTTTCTTTTATCTTCAATAATCCTGTAGGCAAGATTATGAGAAATAATAGTAGATATTTCATGAAATAATATACTTGCTAAAAATCCCAAAAATACAGCAAAAATATATGGATAATAATTATTTAAATTTGTATTTTTTGCAACCAAGTTATTAATAATGGCTGCTACAGAAAAATAAGGTATTACACCAAATCCTACTCCTATTATCGCAATGAATACAGCTGCGAAAATCTTGCTTTTATGTCCCTTTAAGATATCCATCTTTTACCTTCTTTCATAAAATCTTTTTATTCTGCCATCGCAAATTTCCAATAATTTATTACATGTACTATCAATCAATTCATTATCATGCGTAACAATAAATATAATTTTATTATTTGAAAATTCTTTAATGACTTTGCTTATTTCGAGCATATTTGTATAATCAAGTCCACTCGTTGGTTCGTCCAAAATAATAATTTCTCTATTCATTAACATCCCCAATGCTACAGAAAGTCTCTGCATTTGACCTCCTGATAAGCACATAGGATGACGATTATCTAATTTTTTAAGATCTAATTTTTCTAGAATATTATCTATTTGCTTTTCATCTATTTTAGAATCAAATAAACTAAATTCATCTCTTACAGATTCCGAAAAAAACTGATGAATTACATCTTGCATAACCATATAACAAAGTTTTCTTCGTTTTTTATATTTTATGGGACTTCCTTTATAGCTTATTTCCCCTTCGTTTTCTTTCAACAGTCCACATAAAATTCTCATTAATGTTGTTTTCCCTTGACCATTTTTACCTGTTATTGCAATAATATCTCCCTTGTTTCCGGAAATATTTATCTTATCTAAAATTTTTTGTTTCTTATTTTCATATTCTAAATTTGAAACTACAAAGTCATCAGATTCACAAAATGTGACAGGATTTGCAAAATCATCATTTTTCTTTCTTACAAAAGTTCTAAGTCCCAGTTTCTTTCGTGATTCGTCAGTAATTGAAGAAAATTCCACATTTGAAAAAACATATTCTATTTTTCCGTCTTGTAAATAAATAGCTCTATCAATTAAATCCATTAAATAATAGAGTCTATGTTCAGAAATAATAATTGTCTTACCCTGAGCTTTAAGATTTATAAGCATCTCTCTTATTCTTTCAATGCCATACTCATCAATATTTGCAGAGGGTTCATCAAACACATATACATCTGGATTGGTAGCATAAATAGATGCAATAGCAAGTAATTGCTTTTCTCCACCTGACATCATAAAAACATTTCTGTTTTTTAATCTTTCAATTCCCAAATCACGTACCACTTTAAAAACTTGTCTTTTTATTTTATCAGGGTTTTCACCTAAATTTTCTAATCCAAATGTTAGTTCACTATCTGAATCTAAATTAAAAAACTGTGTTTTGGGGTTTTGAAAAATTGTTCCCACTTTTTCAGAAATTTCATATATCTTCATTTGTTTTGTGTTTATCCCATTTATAAAGATATTTCCTAATAAATTTCCCTCTAAAAAATGAGGAATCAATCCATTGATTAATTTTGTTATAGTTGTTTTCCCAGAACCAGATTTTCCGCATAATAAGATAACTTCTCCTTGATTAATCTTTATTGAAATTTTCTTTAACTGATCTTCTAAGCTCCTCTTATAGGAATATGAAGCTTCATTTATACTAATCATGTTTTGTACCTCTTATAAAAATAACTTGAACTTTACATTAAAGAACATCAGAATGCATAATAGAATAATTACTATATCCCAAATATTAAATCCTGCATCATCCATAAAAGTCTTTCTTGCAGGATTTTCTATCCCTCTTACTGTAATAGCCTGAGCTAATTCATCTGCGGTATTAGAAGCTGTAACTATTAATGATATTAGTCCTAATTGTATCTTTTTAAATCCAGTCACGCCTCTTATTTTTATTGCATCTGAGATTAATATTTTTTCTTCTCTTAAAGATGGAAAATATCTGATGCTTATTGCCAAAGAAATAATCAGGCTTTTTGGAAAATGCATCATTTTTAGGGCATACATAATATTTCGTATAGGATTAGTTTTTATAAGAATTTGACCAACTAAAAAAATCGGTATTAACTTAGGAGCATGAATCACCAATAATCCAAAATGTGCTGAGATTACATCTGGCAGAATCGGCAAAACAAAATATTTCAACCCCTGTAATAATACAAACATAGATAATGCCTTTAAAGATATTTTAACAAGTCCCATAAATAAGGCTATAATAGCAGCCATTAAAAGAATAAAAACATCTAATTTTAAGCTATTATTTGCAAAGCTAATAATACTAACTGAAATCAAAAAAATGATTTCAGTTAGTGGATTTAGCTTTATAATGCCTCTTACAATACCCTCCATTTACATAATTCCAGCTTTCTCAAAACGTTTTTTGAACATTGCTTTACCTATATATGCACCAATGACTCCTCCAATAAATGCAGTAATGATCATCCCGATAAGTGTTGGAATTGAAATTAAAGTTTGTAATTTATTTACATATTCTGGACTCATTCCCATTTTAATAATAGATTTCATATAAGATTCTTGGAACAACCACATAGGCAATGGTGATCCAATCAACCCAATGCAAATCAATCCTGAAGATACTATTACGCTTTTTTGACTTTTATATCCCAAAATTTTTCTAGTAATTTCTGCTAAAACTCCTGCAATAACGCAAGTTATGACAATTGTAAAAGTGCATTCTCCTATAGCAAAATATATAATCCCTGTAATTGCTATCAAAAGTAAAGCCGTTCCTGGTTTTGGCACCTTAGAGACCAACAACATGTAAATAAAATTACATATTATGCCTGTCATTGCTGGCCATAATAACCAAAGTATCGGTGAAAGTATTGGAATAATCATTACCGCCATGGATAATGCCATATAAATCACTGAAAAAATGCCGATGTTAACTAAATCTTTTGTTTTTAATTTTGTTTCATTCATTTGAATACCTCCTTTTAAATTTTTATTTTTATTTACCAGTTGCAATATGATTGATTCAAAATAATCTTTACTGGTAAATTTTTCTTATTTTTGTTTACTTTCCATAAAACGCAGAAAATCGGGATTAACCCGATTTCAAAATTTATTATTTTTAATTTTATATTATGTTTTCATTTAATAATCCTCCTCCAACCAAAATTCATTGCTGCCTCCATCATATCGATAAAATTCAAGGCTTCATTATATGAATACCTATGTGTGATTACCTCAAATAAAGGTGTACATGCCATTGTATAAAGAACATGAAGTTCATCATCATTCAAATCATTTACTTCAATCTTTTTTTCTTTAAGAACCTCGATCAATTTCTTAGCACCCTGCACTTCAAGATTCACTAAATCATGACGAATTGATTCAAATTCCGTACCCTGAGAACAGTTAAACAAAAGATTAACTATAGGATCGTTTTGGTAAATAAATTCCAATAATTCCCTATTACTATCATCAGATTTTTCTCCAAAAGCTTGTAAACCATTTACTTTAATTTCTTCAATCGCTTGATTTGTCAATTCTTTACTTCTTCTGTATAAGTGATTAAGTATAGGACTTACAAGTACCTTAAAAATATCTTCTTTAGATTTAAAATGCTTATATATTGCACCAGGTGTAATTCCTGCATTTTTAGCAATAGTGCGAATAGAAGCCTCTTCGAATCCATGCTCTGTAAACTCGCTTTTTGCACTTTTTAATATTTTCTTTATTGTAACATCTTTGTCTCTCAGTAAGTTTCACCTCCCAAATTAAGATAACACCGTTTACTTTATTTTAGCATAAAGAAACTAATGAAGTCAATAATCGCTATCAAATAAATATATTCACACTTTGTTATGTATCGTTTACCTTAATTTAAATATAAAAAATAAGCCTGAACCATAAAAATAGCACAGGCTTTTATCTATTTACTATTAAACTAATTGATTTACTCTTCTCTGAACTTCTTTATAATCATATCCAGCTTGAGTTAACCTTCTTTTTCTTTCTTCTCCATTTCCCCATTTTCCACTTATAACTTCTCTGGCTAATTGGTCGATTGTCTTTCCAACTGGATATACTATCTTGCCATTTGCATCGAATACTTTTAATCCAAATCTATCGGCACATCTTTTGGCATTTTCTAAATTCTTAAATGCACCTTTCTGGCTTTTTATATCAGACCAGGATTTTCTAACTCTATATAGTGCACTTGTTGGTTTGCTAACAGTCTTATCGCCTCTTAGTCTTTTATTTACTTCACTTGCTATATATGGGAACTTGCTGCCAAGATATGGACCAGGACAGTTAGTGTTTTTATACCATTCGTGTTTTTGAAGGACACCATCTTTGCCTCCAGTATAGGTACAAGGATAGATTCCATTTCTTCTGCAGATGTCTGTCGCCAAATCAATTAGTCTATTTAAAACATAATCAGAAACTAACCACTGAGGTCCCCTCGTAGAGTTTCCTACTTCAATTGTGACTGCTCGGTTGTCACACCAGGAAGATGAGGTTGTCCAGGCTCTATTGGCTTCATCAACTCCTAAAACAATAACTCCGTCAGATCCTAAATTATAGTTAGCTGATGCTCGTCTTGACCTTGGCACAAATACTCCAGCAAGATTTCTACCATTTATAACTCCAGCTGCGTGGTGGATAGCTATTTTAGTAATCTTTTGATTCCTTCTTCCACTATGGTTAGGTGAGAGAATTCTTGCTTGTACTAATGGACTATTACTCATTTATTTTTCCTCCTTGAATTGTTTTAAAATCGCCTTTAGTTTTTCTGGTACTGGCAAGCCTAGTGCTACAGAGTTTTCCAAAATAGAGAGCCCTTCATTTGCTATATAAAAAAAGATGATGGCTGTTCTTATCATTGTTCCATCACCTTTAATTAAATTTACATCACATAGGTTTGCGATACCTACAACTATAAAAATCATAATCTTTTTTGCTATCCCTCTAAATCCTATGGATGAGGATAGCTTTCTTTCGACCCCTGCTCTTAAAACTCCTGTCAAATAGTCGGCTATTACAAAAGCAAGTAATGTGTAAATAAATGCATCTACACTTCCAAGATAAAATCCCAACCATCCTCCGATAGCTGTAAAACATACTTTTAGTATTTCTAAAAACTTATTCATTTTATTCCTCCTCTGTTAGTGTGTAAGTTATTTTCATTGTCTTATCTGCCGTTTTTAATATTGGGCTTGATAAGTTATTAATTGTTCCAAGGTATGGGGTGTGAAGAAATAAAAGTTTGTAAAACTTCTCCTCATAACCTCCAAATCCAATGACCAATGGTCCGATTGTCTTTGGATCCATCATTAAGTTTGGTATTCCCTCACCGTTATAGTCAGAAACACTATTTACTATAACTTGGTCTTTTTTATCAATTGCAAATTCATAACCTAATATATAGTCTCCCCACTTGTATAGGTAACAGTATTCTCCCCCATATTTCGAAGTCCTAACTTCTTTACCTAATTCTATAACAGAAATATCTACAGGATTATTGATATTAATTTTATAGATTTTATCCGCACTATATGAATTTATCGAATATAGGTAGCCATCTTTAATACAGCTATATACATATCTATGACAGTAACTTCTATTTTTTTCATAGTAACTTCCTAATTTACCTAATCTTATTTCATTTAATGCCCACTCATCTATTTTCGTTGAGTAATCATTTTTATTTATTTTTATTCTTATTAGCTTATCTCTGTAAGTTCCAAAGCCATACCAATTTCCATCTTCTCCGTCATAAAAACAACATTCGTTCCAAGTACTCAGTTTACTAAAAAACTCTGATACATCAATTGTTATCCTTTCCTCATTTTTATATCCTTTAGTGTAAATTGGATCATTTAAACCTATACTCGTAAATGGTTCCTTAAGTTTTACTAATTCTATTGATTTGTTGTCTAAAGGCCATATTGAAACCAAGGTGTTGTTTTCAACATCTATTTCAACACATCCGTTATATGCGTCCGAGACTTCTCTGTTTTTCCATAAGCTAATTTTATTTAATAATAGGAAGGGATCTTTACCATGAGTGTCTCCATAAAAATGTTTCCCTCCTCTATAATGTGTTAATGCCAATGAAGAGATTCTTCCGTTTGCCTGTGATGTAGAAAAGTCCCAGACAAACTTGTGTCCATTTTCAAGAGGGGTTGATTCATTAAGATTAGCTGAACCTCTTCTTGGTGCATCCGTTGAATTTACATCATTGGATGCATAGCCTATGATTTGATTATCAGAAGGAGCAAATATTTTATTTGGATCTTCCTCTAACTTATCCTCAAATAAAAGGATCCCACCATAACATTTAGTTGCTATAGGAAATATTTCTTTTTCATATTGAGTAATTCTCGAATCACCCATAGGGTACATTAACCCCATAGGATTGAGCCTTAATAAATCAGGGACTGCATTCGTTATTAAGTTTTCATCTTCATATATCTCCTTCCTATTTGTCCTCACATCAGTTAGTTCAATGACTGATTTACCCTTGAGCATTTCCTTCCTCCTTATCTTTAAATTCTGTAGTAATCTCTTCTTTATATTTCCCAATCATTAATCCTTGATATTTAAATCTCCCTACCTTTTCATTAAATATAATCGGTGTTGGTATTTGTCTTTCTACTTTGTAGTCTGCTTTAAGTTTCCTAAGAAGAAATGAATGACTAAGTTCTATTCTTTTCCAAGATTCATCAATCTTAATCTTTCCATCCCAAGCCTCTGTAGAGCCTAAGGATTGACCAGAGATAGCTGCGATAGCATTATCTTTACCTATCATAGCTTGCCCTGATTCAAGCCTAATAAGCACTGAGAAGTTATTCATTGTTTTCTCTTGCAGTTTAGTTAGTGGGTAAAAAAGATTTAGAATATGGTCACCACTTAAGTAGGTTTCTTTTGGAATGTGATGTTCTATTTTCGTATCATTGAAAACATAAGTAATAACAAGTCTTGTTGGTATTTCTATATTTTCAATAAAGTCTAATTCTTCTACTTCCTCTTTTTCTTCAAACTTTAGAGGATTATAGGATTTTCCATCGTTATTTAAAACCTCTACTTGTTTCTTGAACTCTCTGGATATCTTTCTAGTTTTTTGTTCGGTATCACAAATTATATTTAACAAGATAGATGCATTAAAAATTGCCTCCGTTTCTTTATTAGAGGCAAATTCTATACGAATTATTGGTGTATCCGTTGTGGAAAGATTAAAGGCAGAATAGTTTGAGTAGGCATGAACTACTAACTTTTCAGATTCTATCTGGTTTAAAAGTCCAACTATATTTTTATCATTCTTACTCTTAGCTTTAGATAAATAGGGATTTTTTCCTACACCAAGAATTCTATGCTTGCTATTTATTTTATATTCTATGTCAGTGATAAGTCCTTCAATCTTTTCTTCTGGATAAGAAATAGCTATTCTATCTCCAACATCAAGGCTAGGGTCTCCTATGGTTACCATGTCAAAAGGTGTGTGGTGAATCTTACAAATTTCTGTTAATAAACTCTCACACATTCTTTTTCTTTTTTCTGGAAGCCCTAATTGCATTAAAGGATTTATGCTGAGGTTCATAGTTAAGCCATCATCATTTTCTAAAGAGTAGTATTCAGCTATTTTAGTTTTTGCATTTGTTGAATTGATGGCTGTATATCTTGTCTTAAAATCTGATATTGATGAAGAAAATCTTTCTCTTGTTTTAATTTCAGTTGATATGCTTTCTGCATACTTGTTTAAAATTAATTTTCCATCACGACTAATCCCAGCAAAAGCACCAAGGGTTGATGCTATATAGTGAATAAAGTCCCTGTAAGTTTCTATATCATGGTCTTGGTAAATAGCCAGAACTTCCTCTCCATTTACAAAAGCTTTTACCTCATCTTCTGTCATACCTAGTTCTACCTTGCACTTCTCACATGAAAGACTTAGTAATTCAAAAGCTGTGCCAAAGGTATCTGTAACTGGGAAATTCTTATCAAATCTAAGCATATAGTCATAGCCTTTTAGTTCTAAAATCTTCTTAGACCTATTTGCCTCAGTAACATCAAAGATTCCCATTGGTATGGTTTCTATCTTTTTATTCTCTAATTCTTGATGGTAAAAAAGTTCTAGCTTTGAATCCTCTAAAGTATACCTATCTATATTTGAAAAAAGACTGATTCCAAACTCTCCAGCATAAACTGTACCAATTTCAAGTTCAGAAGATCCAGAGCAAGAACGATGAATGTATCCAGACCCTTTCAAAATATCTTTATTGGTAAATGGAATGATTGTTTCATCTTTTAATATGATGTTTCCTGTCCAGTAGAATTTACGAGAGTTCTTTTTGATTGCTGTTTTATATTCATTGCTTATTGGATACATCAATACTCCTCCAATGAAAAAGATACTTCCCACAACCCTTTATAAGAAGTATCTTTTATTAATTTGACCTGCAACTTGTCTATATACATTTGTGTCTCTTTGAGTTCCAAACTTTCTGTATCTAAGTATTTAACTTTAAGATTAGACTTGTTAGCAAGACCACTCAATATCTTCACAAGCTTAGGACTGCAAGAAAAACCTACAGATATACTTGCTACTTTGTTTCTAACAATATCCCTCTGAATAGTTCCTGCCTCTGTCTCTCCTCCAGTATCTGCCTCGATATCTCTAAACTCCAAATCGTAAGAATTTGGCAGAGGCAAATCTACTCCTTCAATAATTAAATATGATTGATATTTCAATTTATCTACCTCCACTCCTTAAATTCTTACGCATTGATGCATTGACAATAACTTCATCAAGGAGAGTCCCTCCAAGATAAACTGGTATTACTATATCTCCAGTATTTTCAGATTTTAAATTTATGTTTGCAATTGCATCAGATATTTGTCTTCCTATATCAATTCCATTTACAGCAGATTCTTTATCATATCCACCTATGCCAACAGCTGATATGCTTGGGCTTAAAACCATATCACTTGCAACATTTTTCATTGAAGATTGTACTAGTCTCCTGCTCTTTTCTATTCCCTTAGATAAACCTTCCATAAAGTCTGGCATCCATGATTCGTAGTCGGTAAGTGGACCAACATCTGGAACAGAGAAGTGCAGGTAAGACCTAATAGTTGATGCTACATTCGATACAGCCGATGTCACATTGCTAATCGCACTTCTAATCCCTCTTGCAATTCCGTTAATCATATCGGCTCCCCATGTATAAGCTTGAGATGCTAAATTCTTAATGTGATTAACTGCATTATTAAATCCATTTCTAATAGTGGACTGAATATTTGCCATGGTCGATGAAATACTCGATCTCATAGAATTAAAGGCAGACGATACGGCTGACTTTGCAGTATTCACTGCAGATGAAATAGTCGACTTTATGGAGTTCCAAGCAGATGAAACAAAGGACTTAATATTATTCATTGTTGATGAGATAAAGGTCTTTATCCCATTCCAGATTGATTCAAGGACTGTCTTAATAGAAGTCAAGATAGTCTCAATTGTCGTTTTTATATTGGTCCAGGATGTGGATATAAATGTTCCAATTGCAGTGATGACTGTTGTTAAAAACTCTTTTAATCCATTCCAAATGGTCTCAACTTTTACCTTTATTGCATCAAGAACTGTTGAAATTAAAGTCTTAATACCTTCCCAAGTAGTTTTTATAAACTCTCCAACTGCTGTAAATACTTCTGTAGTTGTCGTTGAAATAGCTGTCCATATATTTGAAAAAGTAGTTTGAATTCCCGTCCAGAGGCTTGTAAAGAATTCTCCTAAACTTTGCCATAGACTCTTGGCTCCTTCAATAAAGGTATTCCAAGATTCAGTTAGAAAAGTTGTTATAGATGTCCATATACTGTTCCATCCTTCAGAAAGTCCATTCCATAGATTGGCAAAGAAGTCCTTGATGCCTTTCCAAGTAGTCTTAACACCTTCAATAAATCCAGACCAGAATTCTGATAGAAAACTTGTGATTTCAGTCCAGGTACTTGTCCATGAATCAGATATCCCTTGCCATAGATTTACGAAGAATTCTTTTATACCATTCCAAATAGCAACTGTTGATTCCTTAATAGTTTCCCATATGGAGATTATTCCTTCTCTAAACCAGTCGCACTTCTTCCATAAAAGAACAAGTCCAGCTATTACTGCACCAATAGCAATAGGAACTATACCAATGGCTGATACTACTGCAGTGATTGCTGGTATAAGTGTACCTGTAAATATTCCAACTATCTTAGTAATTCCTCCTACTATTAGAGGTCCTTTGGTCATAATAGTTCCTATTGACCAGATAAGTTTTCCTACAATCATAAGTACAGGTCCAAGAGCAGCTATAAAAAGACCGATACCTGCAATAATACCCTTTACTGGTCCTGGAAGTGCATTAAGTCCATTTACCAGTTTTGTTAATATATCTACTGCTTTTCTAACAGCAGGCATCAAAAGTTCTCCAAAAGATATGGCTAATTCTTCTAAGGCAGATTGTAGGATTTTTAATTGACCAGCTAGGTTATCCTGCATAGTAGCAGCCATTTTTTCTGCTGTTCCATCAGCGTTATAGATGGCATCACTTAAACTGTTGTAGTCTTTCTCACTGGCATTTATAATTGCCAACATCCCAGACATGGCATTTTTACCAAATATCATGGATGCTGCTTGTGCTTTTTGAGTTCCATCTAAATTAGCAAAGGCTACTCTAAAGGTGCTTAAAGTCTCATCAAGTGAAAGGCCCTGCACATCTTCAATAGATAAGCCCAACATAGACATTCCGTTAATAACTTCTTTAGTTGGTGATGCGAGTCTTGTTAGTCCAGACCTTAAGGCTGTCCCTGCTTGTGAACCTTTTATTCCTGCGTTAGCCATTAAACCTATAGCTACTGCTGTATCTTCAACTGAATAGCCAAGGGCACCAGCAATAGGTGCAGCATATTTAAAGGTCTCACCCATTAATGAAACATTGGTATTAGCATTAGATGATGCAGCAGCAAGAACATCAGCAAAGTGAGAAGAATCTTCTGCTTTTAAACCAAAGGCTGTAAGGGCATCTGTCACGATATCTGAAGTAGTAGCTAGATCCTCACCACTCGCAGCAGCAAGGTTCATAATTCCTTCGATACCACCAATCATGTCCTTACTTTTCCAACCAGCCATTGCCATGTAGTTCATAGCCTCTGCCGCTTCAGATGCTGAGAACTTGGTCTTGGCTCCCATTTCACGAGCCTTTTCCCTTAGGGCATCAAAGTCGGACCCTGTTGCACCAGATACCGCTTTTACCTTGGACATGCCCGAATCAAAATCTGATGCAGTCTTTACAGCCGCTACCCCAAGACCTGCTACTGCAAGAGATACTGGCATCATTTTTCTTCCTACATTTTCTATATTTTGCCCTGTGTTTTGCCATTTTTCTCCAGTAATAGCTATGTTTTGAAGGGTTTGATTAGTGGTTGCCCCTTGCCTTTCTAGAGATTTAAGGGCTTGTTCTGTTTCAATAATTTCACGTTTAAGGGCATCATATTGCTCTTGGGAAATCTTTCCTTCTGCAAGAGCCTGTTCAGCTTGTTTTTGTGCCTCTTTTAAAGATGTTAGTTTGTTCTTTGTTTCTTCTAAGGTCTGTCCTAATAGCTTATGCTTTTGTGAGATAAGTTCAGTGTTTCCAGGATCAAGTTTAAGAAGTTTGTTAACATCACGAAGTTCTGATTGAGTATGCTTAATCTCCGTATTTACTTGTTTTAGTGCAGTCTGTAATTTGGTAGTATCTCCACCAATCTCAACAGTTATTCCTTTTATTCTATTTGCCAATATCTCACCTCCTCTTTAAAGATATATTTATCAGTGTTTTTATTGATGTTTTTATCGATTTCTGCTATACTTATCTTGAGGTGATAAGTATGAATTTTGTAAAAGAATTATCCAATAAGACTGTATCCATTTCTGAATTCAATCGAGGCCTAGCTGGACGTATTTTCGATGATGTCAAAGTGAACGGTTCCAAGGTCGTATTAAAGAACAACACTCCTGAGTGCATTCTTGTTTCCCCTGATGAATATACGAAACTCATTGATGAGCTCGAAGATGCAAGAGATATTATGCTTGCCAATACAAGGATGTCATCAATGGATAAATCCGATTTAATTTCTCAAGATGAATTTGAAGAAGCCTTCCATATCGATTTAAATGAAGTCTCTCCTCTTGATGAGGACGAAATCGAATGAACTATAAACTATCCTTTATAAAAGAAGCCATCCAAGACTATAAAGCCTTAGATGGATCTCAAAGAAAAATTGTCGATAAAGCACTTAAGAGGATCTTAATAAATCCTCTTCCTAATACTGAAGGTGGGTATGGCAAGCCTCTTTCTAACCTTTCTGATTCTAAGCTTGCTGGTCTTATGAAAATTAAACTTAAGAGTTCAGGTCTTAGGATCGTTTATAAATTGGAAAAATCAGATGATGAAGTTCTTGTCATTATTATCGGTGCAAGAGCCGAATCCAAAGTCTATAAAGATGCTGAAAAAAGAGTAGCTAAGCTTGAAGATTAGAACTTATCATAATCTTCTTGCGTAGCTACTTCTTTGTATTTATATTCATCGTTATTCTTTTCTGTAAACATATCATTTACAAGTCCAATTGTTAGTAAAGATAAATCAGAAACAGAAAGACCAAGTTCCACTGCCCTTAGTAAAAACAAGGGTGTAGTCATTGGTCTTTCTGTTGGTCTTACTTTTTTTTAGGAACTTCTTCCGATTTTATATTAAGTCCCCACAACTCAATTAGCTGAGGTAGAATTTGGTAAATTGAAAAGGTTGAGAAATTATCTAACCATTCTTCTGGACTATCAGGAACAGATTTGTCTCCATGCTTTGCCATTACATAGGCTATATTTTCAAATAGTTCTAATGAACCTATATCAAGGTTAGATTTATCTTCATCATTTTTCTTCATGGACTTTTCTAATTCCATCAAGTCTTTGAAGATATCTCTTCCAAATTTAAGTCTATAGATTCTTGGGATAGCTGCTGATGCACGGAAAACAACATCTTTCCCATCAATTTGAATTTTCTTGGTTAGTGCCATATTTATTTACCTCCAACACTTGCTCTTGAAGGTGTTACTGTCGTTTCTGTTGGCATATAGACTGACTTATACCAACCATCGTAAGTTTCCTTCGTAGTTTCTTCACCTGTTCTAGCCTTTACATTTCCATTTGGAAGTGGTCTTGCTTGGATAGATAAGGTTTCTGGTTGAACTTCTCTTGATTCTTCATTAGTTTCTCCTTCGAGAGTAGGTCTTGCTGCTGAACAGTTATACATAACGTGACGGATTTTCTTTTGGTCTCCATCAAACTCAAATAACAGTGCAAAGTTTGCAGTTTCAGAGTTTGAAGACTCAATTAGAACTTTATTGGAGTCTGATTTTTCCATCAAAACATCAGTCCTAAAGGATTCTGGAATAAGAGCGATTTCCAAATCTCCGTCATATCCCATATTGTTTGAAATAGTGTAGTATTCAATTCCATCTGCATAAAAGCTTTCAGGCTCTCCATTTGGATCTAGTGAAATTGAAACAGCACCAGGCATTGGCACTGGTGTTTTATATTTAATAACGCCCTCTTCGACTTTATCAAAGAGAGCGTAGTGTACATTACAAATATTAAATTTAACTTTATTAGCCATTTTTTACCTCCATAGTAAATTCATAGAGAACTTCATAAAGTCTTTCTGATTCAATCCAAACTTCAGATTTTTCATAATAGATTTTTTCTCTATCAAGTATCTCTTCTATCTTTTCTTCTAATTTTAAATCTTTTTTATCGGTGTATAGTTCTAAGTCTATCTGGGTGTTTTTATAAAAGACTACTCCATCTGCACCAAAGTGTTTATTCTTTGGAAATAGATAAACCATAAATGGTGGGTCTGGACTTTCTCCTTCAGCAAAGTGCGAGTATGCAAAAGGAAGTCCAATCTCGTTAATTATTTTCATTAACTTTTTCATTCTCTTAACTTCCTCATAATATTTTCTTCCAATTCTCTGATTCCTTTCTCCTCAGCTGGTCCAATATGTGGTTTAGCAGAAACTCTTCCTCCTTGTCTTAGAACATGTCCTTTTTCAAGTAGATGAGCAAGCTGGTATCTATTTCTTGAGTGAACTACAAGTTCTATTGAGTTTGAAGTTTCTTTCATAGTTTTTACAGACCAAGACTTAGAATATTTATTTGTTTCTCCTACAGGTGCATTTTCTTGTATGTCTTTTCTTATATTCCTACCAGCTTTTTTTACTTCCTTTTTGACTTCATCTGTTGCCATATCAGAATATTCTTCTAAGCCTTTCATTATTTCACTGGCGAGGTTTTCAATTTTTACATTCATCTACTCACCTTCCTACACCTAAACTTTATAAATCTGTTTTTATAGTTCATAAAGTCAATTGAGATGATATTGTACATTTCATCTTCAAATAGAATTCTGTACTCTGAAGTATTAATATTCTTTAACCTATTTTGAAATCTTACAGTAAAAGAAATATCTGACCTGTCTACTTCCATTCCTAAAAAAACCTCTTCGCCTTTACCTTGAAATGATATATATGAACTTGTTGATAGATAATCAGACCATATTGATCTATGGTTACCTATCTCATCAACTTCCACAGCTTTATTTTGAAAGGTTATTTTTCTATTTAAATCCGATATTTTCATTAGAACTCAGCCTTTCTCATTCCAAATAATAATGCCCTTAGAGTTAAGTTTAGTTCAGAATAATCTGCCTCTTCTCTATGCTCATAAAGATAAGCAGTCATATAGAGGACGGCTATCTTTCCATTTGGATTTTTAGAAAGATCTTCTTCACTATCAACCCTGGCTACATCCATGGAGTGCTTTATTGATGATTGGATGAGAGAATTAATCATCTCATCCTCATCATCAAAATCCACCCTTAAATAGGACTTTGCCTCTTCAAGAGTAATCATAATTTACTCCTTAGGCAGTAGCACCGATTTTTAATAGTTTAACTGCTTCTCTTAAAACTAAGATGCCATCTACTCTTTCTTTTCCTAAGAAACCAACCATACCATTTCCAGCAAATAGTTCCTTTAAGTCTTGGAAAGACCTATTTCCCCTATCTCCAATCTTGTAATATGAAAAATCGCCAAAGGCTACTGCAAGTTTTCCTTTATCAGCTTTTGGAGCAAAGGCAGATGTGTAGGCAGGATATCCTAAAAGTCTATCTGGTTCTCCATCTTTAAGTGATGGTTGCCAAATATATGCACCATTAACATCTTTAAGCTTTCTAATTTGAGCAACTGTTGCATCATTTAAAATGAATGCCGCTTTCTTCCTATAAGGTCTGTCTAATGAGTAAACTAAATCAATTAGTTCGTCTGCGGTAATTGTTTGAGCCTTTGTTGTCACACCAAGTTCTCCACCCTTTTTAGAGTCAAAAATTCCTGTAGGTTTATTTACTCCATCGCCATTTAAGAAAGCATCTTCTTCAGCATTTGCTAGTGCTCTAGTAAATTCTTCAGTGATGTATTTTTCTAGATTAAAGGCTGCATCATAGAGAAGTTCTTCAGTTACTTTAATACCAACATGAAGTTTGTGTGCATCAAGAGATACTTGGTCGAATGTACCATCTCCAAAGGTAAGTTGACCACCTTCTTCTACCCATAGAGCAGCAGGCTTTGTAGCTGCAATATTAATTTTATGAAGTCCAGAAGTTTGAACTTTTGTAGCTAGTTTTCTTACAATATTTTCATCTTCAAGACCATTTACAATATCTGTTTCCATTTCTTCTGGAACTAAATATCCACCACTTTCATCTGTTCCTACTTTTAATTCATTAGAAATATCTCTAAAGTTAGTTCTTAATGCTTTCATCATAGATTTCTTATAGACATTTCTTGCTCTCATAGGCTTTTCTTCTTCATTAAATGTAGCAGGTTCACTTGTTAATGCTTGAGTTGTAGGTTTTTCTAAGGATTTATCCATTTCTTCTTCCCTCTTCTTTCTTTCAATTTCACGAGTATAATTCTCGATAGTTCTTTCCATCTCTTCATAAGTCTTGAAGTCTTCATCAGACATTAGACCCTTTTCATCTTTCTTAGATTCAGCAAATGCTTTTGCCTCATCCCAAGCCCTAGTTCTCTTTTCTAAAAGTTCTTTTAAATTCATAATTACCTCCAAGTATTTTTAATTTTGTTTAATCTTTCTTCTACTTCGCTCATTGAATGAGTCTTTACATCTTTATTTATCTTTGTTAAGAGTGAATTTGTGACTGCTCGTCTTGAAAAGACCATGTTCGTAACTTTTTCATCTTTTCTTTTGTCAGTGAGAGTTCCGTCACAAAAGCCCATCTCAATAGCCTTGTTCTTATCAAACCAAGTCTCTCCATCCATTAGATTAGAAATCTCTTCTCTAGATAAATCCGTCTTAATCTCATAGGCATTGATGATTGATTCCTTAACTTCCTTTAACATATCCATGGCTTTTTGCATTTCTTTTGAGTCACCAATAGCTACAGTTAAAGGGTTGTGAATCATCATTAATGATGTTGGACTCATCAATACTTCAGTTCCTGCCATGGCAATAACCGATGCTGCTGATGCTGCAAGTCCATCAATCTTTATGGTCACATTTCCCTTGTGCTCTAAAAGCATGGTGTAAATTCTCGATGCAGCTATACAATCTCCACCAGGGGAGTTGATCCACACAGTTATGTCTCCACTTTTATTTTTTAATTCTTCAAAAAAGAGCCTTGGTGTGATTTCATCATCAAACCAAGACTCTTCTGCTATAACTCCATCTATATAGAGTTCATTTGAATCCTTTTTCCAATTCCAAAATATTTTATTGTTCTTCATTAGGACTTATCTCTTCTCCTTTCTGCTGATAAAAACTACCTGCTTTATCAAGCGGTAGCATATTTCCATTTACAAGGTATAGGTCACCACCTTCTTCAGCCGATATCCTATCTAGGTTTTCTAATTCTCTTATGTCATTTGCACTCATCCACCCATTCTGTCTTCCGACAGCATATCCATTCATTCTTGATTCATAGTCTCCTCTTAGAAGTCCATCAAGATTAAATTTAATAAAGTAGGATTCCTTTTCTTTCTTTGTTAGTAGTGCTCTTTCTAAAGATTGCTCCCAACGAACAATCCAAGGATCGAGGGTGTATTTAACAAATTCAAGTGACTGCTGTTCTATATTTGAAAATGACGACTTCTCCAAGTCACCAATCATATGAGGTGGTATTCTGAATATTCTTGCTATCTCATTTAACTGAAACTTTCTAGTTTCCAAAAACTGGGCCTCACTTGGTGCTATAGCTATGGGTTGGTATTTCATTCCTTCTTCAAGTACAGCCACTTTGTTGGCGTTTTTAGGCCCCTGAAAGGCTGCATTCCACGACGCTCTAACTCTTTCTGGGTCTTTAATAATACCTGGATGCTCTAAAACTCCACCTGGTTGTGCGCCATTTTGAAAGAATGACGCTCCATAATCTTCACAAGCCATAGCCATACCAATGGCATTTTTAGCCATGGTTATTGGTGAGTATCCTATAAGACCATCAAAACCAAGTCCAGGTATATGAAGGACATCTTCTTTTAAAAGATAAACTTCTTCTGATTTGTGATTGTATTTATAGAAGATTTCTCCATCTTCACTTCTCATTACAGTCATCTTGTTTGGCATTAGTGGATAGAGGCCAATAACCTCATTTCTTCCATTACGAATTATCTGAGCATAGGCATTACCCCAAAGTAATAGATGGGTCATTAATGTTTCTCTAAAGACAAATGAAGTCATTTCAGTATTTGGTTCATCGTGTAAAAGAAAATATATGGCATGGTCTTTTGCTTTTTCCTTCGAATTGGAGTCTCCTCTTTTATATAAGTGGAGAGGAAGTCCTGCTAATGTTTCAGCAAGAACTCTCACACATGAATAAACTGCTGTCATTTGCATGGCAGTAAATTCGTTGACATTTCTTCCTACTGTTGTTCTCCCAAATAAAAAAGACGATGAAGATATCCTCTCCCCGTCTTTAGGTTTGTCTCTCGACTTGAATATTAAATTTAAAATGTTTATATTACCACCTCCTTAAAAGTAGGTATGAAAAAAGCACCTACTTTTGTAGATGCTAATAGCTTTAAAATTTAATATACTTAGTTGCTCTACCGCTACCTAATTGTTTAATTAAGCCACTGTCTTTTAATTCTTTTAATGCTCTTTCTATAGTTCTTTGAGAAATGTCTGGGCAAAGTACTACTATATCTGATTTAGATAATGGTTCTAAGGAATTATCAAATATCTTCATCACTCTATCTGAAGAAGTTATAGATTTTTCTGCTATTAGTTTAAATCTTTCATCACACTGGCTATATGCTTTGTAGATGACCGAAAGCATATATCTTATAAATGGTAATTCATCACTCGTACCGTCATGCCAATCTTCACTTGAAGCTTGCAATTCTTCATAGTAAATATCTTTTGTCTCTTCAATAATCATTTCTAGTGAAATATATTTTCCTACAAAAAATCCATTTTTATAGAGTAGTAGCAGAGTTAATAGCCTTGACATTCTACCATTTCCATCAGCGAATGGATGGATACATAAAAAATCATGAATCACAGTTGGTATTAGAAGTAATGGCGGGATTTCTAAACTAACAGCTTCATTATAAGCCTCAATCATTCTATCAATATATATTTCTGTTTCAAAAGCTGATACAGGCTGAAATCTTACTTTTTTCTGACCAAGGGAATTTACTTCAACGATGCTATTATCCATTGTTTTAAATTTTCCTTTATGGCTTTCCCCTGAATAAGAATAAAGCCTATTGTGTAGGGTCAAAATATTGTTTTTTGTGAATTCTATATTGTCATAGTTTTCATGAATGATATCTAAAACTTCTCTGTAACCATATATTTCTTCTTCATTTCTATTCTTAGGTTCACTTTTTTTATTCATCAACTCTTCTAGTCTGGTATCATTTGTTGAAATACCTTCTATTGCATTAGATGATTTAGTGGACTGAATTTTTGCAACCTCTATCATTTTATCGAGAACATCGGAAAAATTAGCTACGTATAGCTCCTGTTTTCCTTTATATTCATAGATCTTTGATATTAAATCATACATTTTTGCAGGTATATTTAAATTTAAAAGCTTTGAATAATTAAATTCTCTCATGTTCTATCACCACCTTCCTCGCCATTATATCGTATATGGCGTATATAAATCAATGCTGGCGAGATTAATTTCGCCATTTTAATAAATTTGGCTATGATAAATCAAAAATAGCGAGATTAAAAAACAATCAATCCCCTATCATCATAAACTGATTCACTTGTATCATTTCCACATCTTATCGCTCTATCAAGGGCCATGATTGTAGCAATTACTCCATCTATCTTTTCTGTAGATTTTTCCTTATCTGCTTTTATATTTCCAGCAGGGTCAGTTCGTATAAAAATATTATCCATCATCCACCTTAGAACTGGATGACCCCCATGGGCTATTCTTCTTTCGAGAGTTAGTTTCATTAATTCTTTTGTTGGCGGAGACATGTCTTTAAATCCTTGACCAAAAGGAACGACTGTAAATCCCATGCCTTCTAAGTTTTGGACCATCTGAACTGCTCCCCATCTGTCAAAGGCAATTTCTCTAATGTTATATATCTCACCTAAGTCCTCTATAAATTTTTCTATAAAGCCATAGTGGACTACATTGCCTTCTGTTGTCATAATATAGCCTTGTTTTTTCCATAGGTCATAGTTCACATGATCTCTTTTTACTCTTATATCAAGATTATCTTCTGGCAACCAAAAGTAAGGAATGATTTGATATTTATCATCTTCATCTATTGGAGGAAAGACTAAAACAAAGGCTGTAATATCCGTTGTAGATGATAGGTCAAGTCCACCATAGCAAACTCTACCTTTTAATTCTTCTTCATTAATAGCAAAATTACATAGGTCCCATTTTTCCATAGGCATCCACCTAATTGTTTGCTTGACCCATTGGTTAAGCCTTAGTTGCCTAAAGGCATTTTCTTCAGTTGGATTTTGCTTAGCCGATTCACAAGCTTGTCTTACTTTTTCTATTGGTACAGTTATTCCAAGAGAAGGGTTCGCCTTATGCCATACTTTTTCATCAGTCCAATCATCTTCTCTATCTGCTCCATAAATCACGGGATAAAAAGTTGGATCAGTTTTTCTTCCTTCAAGTATGTCGACTGCTTTTTGATGTGTTTCGTAGCAGATTGATTTTGTATCTGTTCCAGCAGTTGTTATGAGAAAATATAGGGGTTGGGTTCTTGCATCACCAGAGCCTTTTGTCATTACATCAAATAACTTTCTATTAGGCTGAGTATGAAGTTCGTCAAAGACGACACCATGAATATTAAATCCGTGTTTGGAATAAGCCTCTGCAGATAAAACTTGATAGAAAGAATTAGTCGGCTTATATATCATTCTCTTTTGAGATGCTAGAATCTTTACTCTCTTAGAAAGTGCTGGAGACATTCTTACCATATCAGCTGCAACATCAAAGACAATGGTTGCTTGTTGTCTATCGGCAGCACATCCATAAACTTCTGCTCTTTCTTCTCCATCGCCACAAGTAAGGAGGAGTGCTACAGCAGCTGCAAGTTCAGACTTTCCCATCTTCTTTGGTATTTCAATATATGCAGTATTGAATTGTCTATATCCCGTATCTTTTACAATTCCAAATAAGTCTCTTATGATTTCTTCTTGCCAGTCAATAAGCTTGAAATCTTTACCTGCCCATCTACCCTTTGTATGCTTCAGACATTCTATAAAGGTGACGGCATAGTCTGCTTTGTTTTTATCATAACGTGAGCTTTCAAGCATAAATCTAGTTGGTTTATATTTCATTTGACCTCCTTCCTTGAAAAATAGGCATAAAAAATAGCCACCTGATTGTGACTTCTACTACGACAAATAGAGCCTAAACTCTATTTGGAATTTTATTTTTATCTTTGTCTTGCTGTGTTTAATTCTTTGTAAGATTTTTTAAGTTCTCTTTCTAGTGTTTCTGATTCTGCAAAAAGTTGAAATTCTTCTTCATTTAGGTTTCCTTGTGACTCTTTCCAAAGTTCTTCATGAAGTTGATCTGCACATTTCTTTGCTGTTCCTGCTATATCTAAAAGGTTAATGGCTGCTCCAATCTTGCCTTCTTTTGATTTTTTTATTGAGTTTTCTGCGTATCTTTTGCAAGCTTTGACTTCTGTTTCTAATCTTTCTAAAAGGTCTTTTTTCATGGTTTTACTCTCCTTTGCTTTTGTTGTACACATATTCCCGTATAGGAGAGTATTAGTCAAGTCTTTTATGCCTATAAATCGGCTATTTTTCAATCTTTTTAAAGATTATCTATAAAGTCGTCAAACCACTTTGCTCCAATCTCAAGCCTTATCATTGGAAGTCTTCCAAGCTTATTGTATTTTAAACTTACTATTCTTAAATCTTCAGGAAGGTTAGTTTCGTAAAATTCGTTAATTGTTTTTCCCATTGTGATGTAAATAGTGTCATCTTCAAGGTAGTCTTTTAAATAATCTTGGAAAGCTAAGTCTCCATTTTCTCCTTCATAAAGTCCAAGCATTGTAATTGCTGAAGAGCCGATTAACTCATTTAAATCTTCCTGTGTTTTCATGTATTTGTATGCCATATTTTTCTCCTTATCTTTTTTTGTATGTACATATAACCGTACTGTCAAAAATAAGTCAAGTTAATTAAGGGATATAATGGCTATATTTCAACCTTTACTCGATATTTTTTCTATTCTATCCACTCTGAAAATTACATTTAATGTTGAGCCATTATCCCATTTTACTAGGATTGATCCAATGGCATCCACCCCATAAACTGTGCCTAAAGTTCCAGCTGGAGGTGCTTGGTCATCTTTCATTTGGATTAGTTTTACTCTTGTACCTACAGAATAAGTTTCTTTTAATTTTTGTATGATTTCCCTTGAAATCATCTAATCACCTCATAAACATACATCACTCAAATACTGATTTATATCAAGTCAGATTAATAACATCTTTATACTTATACTCTTTGCCATCCCTTAATAAGTTTATCTCCTCATCACTACCTACTAAATTCAAATATCTTTTAACTGCTACATCAACAAATTTTGGCTCTATCTCTATTCCATAGCAGATTCGATTAAGTTCTTCACAGGCAATCAGAGTCGATGCACTTCCTAAAAATCCATCAAGGACTAAGCCATTCGTTTGTGTAGATTGTTTAATTAGGTAGGCAATGAGAGGTACTGGTTTTGATGATGGATGACCACATCCTTCTTTTTCTGAATCTTTAATTCCATCGAATTCAAAGACTGCTGTTTGTTTTTGATCTCCATACCAGTTATGCTTTCCATCTTTTCTCCAACCAAAAATAATAGGCTCCATATTAAATTTCCAATCTGTCCTCATAAAAGGAGCTCTAGGCTTTTTCCAAATAAGTCCTGCACCAACTTTAAAACCTGCATCTTCAAAGGCATCATAGAATACTCTCGCTTTCATTGTTGCATAGAATTCATAAATAGATGCATCTTTGGCCATTGCCTCTTTAAAATTTGTGAAGACCTTCATTAAAAATTCATAGGCTTCCTCATCATTAAGATTGTCATTTTTGATTGTTCCCGATTTGTTTTTCAAATCTACAAAATAGGGTGCATCGGTACAGACCAGATTGACCTTTGTATCATTTAGCAGCTTTTCAAAAGTCTCCCATTGAGTAGAATCACCGCAAATAACTTTATGACTACCTAAAGTCCAAATATCTCCAGTCTTTGAAAAAGTAGGTTTTTTTAGTTCTTCTTCAACATCAAAGTCATCATCTTCAGCCTCTACACCAAGGTCAAAAAGACTTGATAACTCATCTGGTGAAAAACCAGTAAGTTCTACATTAAAACCATAATCTTCTAGAGATTCAATTTCTACTCTTAGTAGTTCTTCATCCCAACCAGCATCAAGAGCCATTCTGTTATCAGCTAAGATATAGGCTTTCTTCTGCGCCTCATTTAAATGGTCTGCAAAGACACAAGGTACTTCTTTTATCCCTTCTTCCTTTGCCGCCATAATTCTTCCATGACCAGCAATCACTCCGTAGTCTTTATCAATAATTACAGGATTGATGAAACCAAACTCTCGAATTGATGAGCGTAGTTTATTAATCTGATCTTGTGAGTGAGTTCTTGCATTATTTACATAGGGTACAAGTTTTTCAATATCAACTAATTTCATTTCTTTGGTTGTAATCATATAAGCCCCCACTTAGCAAATTCTTCAAAACCACCAATAGAGTTAATGTAGTTTCTAGCAATTTCTACAATTTCAGAATATGGTCTACCATCAACAGTTTCATCCCCGATTGCACAGGATAATTCAATTTCTCTATTTTCTTCTTGTGTCTTTAGGTGGACATAAATATTAACCGATACATCAGCCTTGGATAGGTCTTTACCATGAAGACCCCCACCAGTTACTGCTCGTCCCATATCAGAACCGAGTTTTCTATTAGTTGCTCCAGTATCAACATTGTACCCCCCAGTCCAATCCCCCAATGGATTTACAATTGCTCTTGGATAAATTGATTTTAAGATTTCTGTAGATACATTTGACTGACAAATAATAAGTTTATCCCCATCGAGGATGTATTTCCCATCGTAGGGATAATTAGAATAGATTTCACGAGCAATTAAAGATAATTTATTTTCTTCATCTGATGTGGGTACTCCCTTAAAGATTCCATTATCCCCACATCTAATCTTTTCTTTTTGATTGTTCGATAAGTGAATGTCTTGCTCTACAGTTTTTATATTGGCTTTTACTTCTCCTGCTATTCTATTAATAGCTGATTTGATTTCTTCAACATCTAACTTGCAGTCCGTTTCAATAATCACATGACAATCACCATGACCAAGCAAAACCTCAACTGCAATTTTAGGGTTCTCCTTTTCTTTATATGCTAAATCTACAATTGCACCTGCAATACAATCTGCCTGTTTGTCAGGGTGCTTTGGATTTACTTTTTCAAACATTTAATCACCTTACTTTCTACTCCTTAGTAATTTTTCCATCATATCTTCTCCATAATCTTCATATACTTCCGTGCAGTTTTCTTTCACTATGTCATAAATTTCATACCATAAAAGGTTGGCTGTCTTTTGAAACTGACTAGACATCTGTACAAATGGAGATGCAATAACTCCTCCCGTAGTAGGATGCTTTCCTAAAAGTCCAAATTGACTTATTGCCTCTTCACATTGAATGTATCTTGCAAAAGCCTGGGAGTAGGATTCTAATAATCTTGGATTTACTAAGTTTTCACAGTTTCTCTGTTTTAACCAACTCCAAGTCTCTTTATATATTTCATCTGCACCTAATGGTATGCCATTCTTTTGTTTTGCAGATAGATAGTCACTAGGTGTTGGCATATCTGCTCCATCAAGGACTGCTCCGTCTGGTAAGTCAACAGCATCTATTTCTTCTGGCGTGAATGTTGGAATATCATTCATTAGTATTTCTACTTTTTTACCTTTTTCTATTTTTTCAGCAGCAGGCTGTGGTTTCCCTCCTGCTTTTACTCTTCTTCCACCTCTGTATGTTCCGTCTTTAGCGATACTATCACCTCCTAGTTTATTATCTTCTTTAATAGGGCCTTTGAACCCGTTTTTTTGTGTGTGAGAGGGCGGCACCGTTGGTAGGGAAATCAGTCGTGGAGATTTTACATCCCCCTCCCCACGGAAAACTATCCTCCAAAACTATCTCCACTCTTTGCATGAATCTTTGAGTGACAAGATTTACAAAGACTCATAAGATTGTCTTCGTCATTAGTTCCACCACGAGAAAGAGGAAGTATGTGATGTACTTCCTCTACCCTTGTCATTCTATTTTCTTTTAAACACATCTCACAAAGTGGATGTTCTGCTACATATCTTTTTCTAATAACTCCCCATGCTTTTCCATAACGCTTATGAGTTTTAGGATCTCTTTTATATTTTTCATAGTTTCTGTTGTATTCTTTCTCATGTTTCTTGCAGAATCGTCCATCAACTAATTCAGGACAACCTGGATGTGAACATGGTCTCTTAGGTTTTCTCGGCACTTTATCACTCCATAAAGAAAGCCCTGAAGATTAAATCTCCAAGGCTCTATTAATTATTCTTTTGCTATTTTAACTATACTACAACTACTTACTCTCATTCTATCAACTTTACTCTCCACTTGACTTTTTTCTCAGAAGAAAATATAATTTAGTTAGAAAGTATGAATTTCTAACTAAGGAGGTTTTGTTATGTTAGTTGAATTAAAAGCTAAATCACAAGTCACTATCCCAAAAGACATAGTAAACTCTATGGAATTAAATCAAGGCGACCAATTTGAAGTCATAGAAGATAACGGAAAAATTGTACTTGTTCCAGTTGCAATCTATCCAGAGCATGTCATAAAAAATTTAAAAGCTGAAGTAAAAGAAATTAAAGAATCTATAAAAAATGGGACTCAACCTGTTTTTGATTCTATCGACTCTCTATTTGAGGAGTTAGACAAGTAATGCCCTATAAAATTACTTATTCTAAGGCCTTTAAAAAACATTACAAAAAACTATCTGATACTGAAAAGAAACAAACGAAAAAGAAACTTAAATTTTTCGTAGAAAATCCTACTCATCCATCTTTAAGAACTAAGAAAATCCAAGGTACGGATGGAATATGGGAATCTTCTGTTAATATGGATATTCGAATTATTTGGTTCTATGAAAATAATGAATTGATATTTCTTTTAGATATTGGACACCACGATATCCTGGATAAGTTTTAAAAAAAGTATTATATTAAAAACACGAATTGAAAACGAAAGTTTTTCGGGTGATGCATTTATGCGTCACCCGATTTTTTTATACTTCTATATTTTTTAAAGCCTTACTATGCAATCTAAAAATATGCTGAATTGAGTAATTCATTTCAACTGCTATCTTTTCCCAAGATTCAAAACAAAGATATCTTTTTTCTAGAACGACTTGAAGCTCTTTATCTTCAATCTTTTTTATTGTTCTTACGATCTCTTTCTTTAAATCCACCAACTTATCTATGTCCCTATTAATTTCTTCTTGAAGGTCTATGATCTTAACAATAGTATCTTCAAGTTTTGATGATCCTCTATTAGGACTCTTAGGCATATCTGATAAGGTCGATGTAGCTTTTGTAGCTAGTGCATTTAAACTTTCAACTTGCTTCAGCTTGCTGTTAATTCTCTTGTCTAAATAAAAAGCTTGTTTTAAATATTCTTTTGCATTCATTTCTTACCTCCATAAGTTTTTGAGGTAAGTTATCCATATAACTTCTACTCTTGTATTAATCTTAGCAAATTTTGATAGTGACATTCTATGACATCAGCTCTCTAGATTTGCCTTTACTGCATCTATAAGTGCAGCTTGTGTTTTATTCTTATTTTCTAATGCCTTCATCACATCTTCATCAATAGTTCCTTTTGCTAAGATATGATGAATCACAACTGTTTCTTTCTGCCCTTGCCTATAAAGTCTGGCATTGGTTTGCTCATAAAGTTCTAAAGACCAAGTAAGAGAAAACCAAATAAGGGTTGAACCTCCAGCTTGTAGGTTAAGTCCATGGCCAGCAGATGCTGGATGGATAATGGCAACTGGAATTTTGCCTTGATTCCACTCTTTAAAGTCCCCACTTGTCTTAAGTTCTCTTACATCAAACTTGTCTTTAATTCTTTTTAAATCTGACTTATACCAATAAGCTATTAGAGTAGGTTTACCATTTGCACCCTCTATTAAATCTTCTAAAGCATCAAGCTTTCTATCATGTATATGAATCATATTTTTATCTTCATCATAAACAGAACCCGATGCCATTTGAAGTAACTTATTAGAAAGAGCTGCAGCATTAACTGCATCTATATCTTTATCCTTAATACTAACTACCAAGTCTTTTTTTAAGGTCTCGTAGATATCTCTTTCTTTATCTGATAGATTTACAAAAACTTCATTGCTTATCTTTTCTGGCATTTTTAGATAATCTTCAGCTTTCATAGAAACTGTGATATCTGATATCTTTTCATAGATTGCATCTTCAGCAAAAGGCAGTGATTTGTAGGAATATATGATTGGTCCATTTCTCTTATCTGGTTTGAAGTAGATTTCCCTGTACTGACCAATAAATCTGCCGAGTCTCTCTCCCATATCAAGTAGTCTAAACTCAGCCCACAAATCCATTAGGCCGTTAGATGATGGAGTTCCAGTAAGACCAACTATTCTTTTTACCTTTGGTCTAACTTTCATCAAAGCTTTAAACCTCTTTGACCTATGAGATTTAAAGGATGATAGTTCATCAATTACGATCATGTCGTAGTTAAATGGTAGTTCGCTCTTATTTATTAGCCAGTCTACATTTTCCCTATTGATTAAATAAATATCTGCTTGTTCTTCTAATGCTTTTATTCTTTCTTTTTCACTTCCTATTGCTACTGAATATTCTAAGATATCAAGGTGAGACCATTTTTCTATTTCTTCCTTCCAAGTGTCCCTGGCAACTCTTAGTGGTGCTATGATTAAAACTTTAGAAATTTCAAAAGAATCAAAGAGTAAATCTTTTATAGCTGATAAGCTTATAACCGTCTTGCCGAGACCCATGTCAAGTAGAAGTGCTGATTCTTGATTTTCTTTAATAAACTCAGTAGCATAGTTTTGATATTTATGTGGAGTGTATTCCAATTAGTCACCTCCGATTCTCTTTATTATTTCATCGATATTTTCTTTGGAATCAAGAACATAAACCTTAAAACCTAAGTTTTTAAATTGCCTTATTCTTTTTTTCTGGATTGGTCTTGGTTCTCCTCCAGGTCTTTTTGTTTCTACAAATCCGATCTTTCCTTTAGGTAGGAGTATTATCCTATCTGGTATTCCCGTCATTGAAGGAGATGTAAATTTAAGACAAAGACCCTTATTCTCTTTTACTCTTTTAACAAGGGCAGATTCAATCTCTTTCTCTCGCAATTTTCATACTCCTTCCACGCTTCTTCAAAAGTCGTCATACAATCATAACAAGCACCCTGGCTTTTTAAATAATTTTTAATCAATCTTTTCCAGCCCTTAAATTTCCCTGTTTTATATTTAGGAAAGTCTCTATCTTCCTTCATATCTCTTGCTAAATCTCCTCTTGGAGACTTTTCATTTAAGTGATTTTTCATCATGTAGTTATAGAAATTCATAAATCCTCCATTTTTTTAAGTGTTGTATAGTGTAGCTTTATATAAACCTTTTACACGAGAGAATAAAAATAATATATAAAAGAAAGTAGGCTATAACTATTCACACCATACAAAATGCGTATATTAAGCCATTTTACTATTAAGTCAAGTGTAAATAGTCATGTCTTTTTGTAGTTTAGTGTATACATTTTTCATTAATTAAGAAAAACTTTTTTCTCTACAATCATCTTTATTTAGCCTATAAATGCTACACTAAGATGCATTTATAAAAAGTCGTCTTCCGACTCCATTAAATCATTGATGGTTATACCGCCCCATTCAATTCCCCTATTCGTCCTTTTCTTTTCATAACCTTCTGCTATAAGGGCTCGTGAAAAATCTCTATTATTCCTAATGTATTCTCCATTTGAACCAGCCCACTCACGATAAACTTGATATAACCTTGCACTCATTTCTTTATAATTTGTTCCTTTTATGCATTTATCTGAAATAAAATGGTTTATCCAGTCATTTTCTTCTTTATATAATCTTTTTGCATCATCTACAACATTACACTTAGGATATTTAAAGCCTGCATCTATATATTCTTTTGCTCCTTCAATCATCCACTGTAGAATTGCTCCTCCTGCTTTTTCTATAAGCTTATCTATATAGTCTGTCTTAGGATTTTTAATGGCAACAGAAAATGGAGCCACCACAATTCTTCTCCAGGTTCCTCGATCATTAGAGCCCACCTTTGGTAGATGATTTGTATAGAGAATAGTAGAATGCGTTGGCGTAAATGAAAAGGGTGCATAGTATTTTCTTTCTGCTGAAATATCATCAACACTTGCTATCTGCTTTAGCATAGAACTTGACAGTCTTTGACCCTCTTCTGTTTCAGAGGCTAGAATAAATCTTTTGCCACATAACTCTGCAAGATCAACCTTCACATTCTTTGCTCTTGTTGTTAAAGACTCAGCTGGGATTTTACCTGCATAGTCTCCAAGAACGTGAGCCTCTGAATTAAAGACTGTAGACTTCCCATTTCCTCCATCTCCGTAAGCTATAAGGAGTGCTTCTTCATAAACATGACCTATTAATGTCGACCCTGCATGGAACTTCAAGAAATTAATAAACTCATCATCTCCACCAGTTACATCCCTTAAAGTATCTATCCACATATCCATATTATCCTTACTTGGAGCTAGGGCAGTCATCTTCGTACAATAGTAAGACGGGTCATGCTCTTTTATTTCACTTGTTTTTAAATCAATAACTCCAACAGGTGTATTTAAAATAAAAGCATCTGCATCAAGTTTTTCATTTTTAACTTCTAACAAAGACTTAGCTAGTTTTAATATTCCAGATACTTTTCCGTGGTCGTTCATTTTTTTAGCAAAATTGAGATAGGCTTTTGCACTATTTACTTTTAATTTTGCTTGTGCTTTTTCTTCCTTACTTCCCATCATTTCAGCATCTGCTAATTCTTGATAGGTCTCTTTAAATTCAATGCTTGCATTTTCTAGAACTTTTTTAGCAGTATCCATATAAAGACTCATTACTTTTAGTTCAGAATCTTCCCACTTCTTGCCCGTCCAATAAAGCCAGCCTTGAGATATGGTGTAGATAGCTTTATCTTTGTTGTGCTTAGTAAAGATTTCAGCCATTGCTATATCTGTAAGTTTCTCTGGCTTATATTCCTCATATCTTTCATTGTATTCTTCTGGAGGTACATAATCTTCACTTGCTGCAACCTTTTTATAGAATTTACAAGCAGACCTCCATATTTGTTCAAGTTCATCATCTAGGAGTGGTGGAGAACAAAGGCTGGCTTTTTTATCAAATAATTCTCTTGCCTCATCTGTCTTTCCATATCGAATTAGAACCCTACCAGCGAAATGATTCATAGTTGAATTTCTAGAGCCTTGCTGAATCAAGTCTTGAGAATTATCAAAGTCTTCAAAGTTATCTTTCAAAATATCAGTTATATATTTCCTTCCCCTAACTATTTCAACAGCAGGGTTCTTTACTCCAAAGAAAAACCTCGCTCCATCTAAAGCATTTCCATCAAAGAAAGTATAAGTCTCTGCCAATTTTTCTTTTAATTCTACATAGTCATCAAGATTTGTAATCTTAGGTATTGGAAAATATATGTGCATCCTTGGTCTTGCAGCTTTTCCATTCTTTTCTTTTCTATGGTTTCTGCTATAAACTATGGCAAACTTAACTCCGTCAAATATTCTCTTTAAATCATTAGCTGAAATCCAATCATCTGGATTTTCTGAATGGTCGTTGTCTATATCCATGGGAATGCATTCTGACTCTATAAAATTATCGTTGGACCTGTATGAATTTTTATACTTAGCCATTACATGGTCAAAACTCGCAGCTTTCTCAAAAGACCTAACATCTACTGCATTGACCTCATTTGGATAAACACAGTTTGACTCAACTCCTATTTGATTTGAGGTATATATTTTCAATTAGGCTACCTCCCTTATATATCGAATCTTCATTTTTCTCTTCTCAGCAACTCTTATTTCTTCAGCCATTCCAGGACTTATGTTGTCACCAAAGATCCAGACTTCTTCACATTTTCCTAAAAGGACATAATTAAAATGCATGGCAAGTCTTCTCTCACTTTCATCACTCATAAACTGTGGAAATAGTAGATGTGGTGCTATGGGAATATTTCCTTTATCCAAAGCATAGCGAGAATAAGTTCTTGCCTTAATTACATTATTTTCAACATCTCCAGAAAATGGACTACAGATATATACCAAGGGATAGTATCTCTTCTCTGCATTTTTAATTGTTTGATAAGGAGTGGGGTCCTTGCACCCACTCCTTTTGTTTAGTTCTTTATTCATAAATATCCCTCATTGTTTCACTGCAAGTATTACAGCAAACTTGAGTAGAAAATAAATTGCCATCTTCCAATACTTCAACTAAATCGACTCGAACTTCTTTTCCGCACTTTGGACAGGTGCAAAAGACATTCTCATCATTTATTTCAATGCTTATTTCCATAGAATCATTGATTTTTTCTTTCACATAAAACATGAATAAACCTCCATTAATCTTTCTTATAAAATTCACTTTCAAATCCATCTGCATCTAGGATAAGTTCTGGTGCCCAGATAGGAACTATGGACATAATCTCATTTACTTCCTCGATACTAGATGAATCGCTTTCTATAACAACTTCATCATGAATATGCATGACGATATTAAATCCTTCATTTTCAATTCTCATCATAGCCTCTGCTAAAATATCTCTGGCTATTGCTTGAACTATATTCTCTACAAATTTACCGCCGTAAGATTCTATCTTGTCCCATTTATTTCCTACTACGATTCCTTCATAAACTATTGACTCTCCACCAAATCGATTCATCCCTATTTTTGCCTTTGGATAAGCTAGTCGTCTTTTTGAAGGAAGTTCTATAAAAAGAATGCCTTTTTCATAGCTAATAACTAGGCTCTTATATTTTTCTTTAGTTCTAGTCTTTACAACTCTTTTTACGACTGAATCTATGTCCCACCAAAGACTTACTATATTTGGATTAGCCTCTCGCCAAGAATCAACTATTGATTGAAGTTCATCTTCAGATAAACCCATCTCAATTCCACCCATTGCTTTTAGAGCACCTAATGCCCCTTGATAACCACAAGCTAAAGTCGCTATCTTTCCTTTTTGTCTAAGATGACCATTAACTCCATGCTTTTCAACTGGCACTCCAAACATCCTCGATGCTGTTCTGCAATAGATATCTTCTCCATTTTTAAAGGCATCCAGTACCCATTGTTCTCCTGCAAGCCGTGCGAGGACACGGGCCTCTATTGCTGAAAAGTCTGAAATAATAAACCTGGTTCCTTCTTTTGGTATAAAGGCTGTCCTTATTAATTGGGATAAGATATCAGATGGTGAATCATATAGAATTTCCATAGTTTCATAATCTCTATTTTTTACAAGACTCCTTGCAAGGTCTAAATCCTTTAGATTGTTCCTTCTTAAATTTTGAACTTGAATAAGCCTGCCTGAATACCTTCCAGTTCTATTTGCTCCATAGAATTGGATCAGACCTCTTGCGCGATTATCTTTTCCTTTTACATTTTTCATAGCATCATATTTTCTAACTGAAGACTTAGATAATTCTTGTCTAAGTTCCAATACTTCTTTTATATCTCCCTCAGTATTTTTAAGAGCAGATTCTACATCTTTTTTAGCTAAGGAGTCTATCTCTAAGCCTTTTTTATTAAGCCATCCTTTTAGCTGTAAGGGGGAATTTGGATTTTCAAGACCAGTTAATTCTATGGCTCTGTCCATATTTTCTTCTCGTAATATTTCATCAAATTTAATAGCTGAATCGACTAAAGATTCATCAATTAAGATTCCTCTGTCATTGATGTTTTGGTCTATCCAGTAGTTTTCCCATTCTGATTGAGGCATAGGAAAGGCTGATAGTTTTTTCTTAATCGCCATTTCTGTTTCCACATCTCTTTGGTTATATTCCTTAAAGGTAGACCACTTTTTTAAATCGTGATGTGGTAGATTTCTTTTCCTCATACCATTTGCCTTAGTTGGTTTACATGGAATGGAAAAATATCTTATAAGGGCCTTGCCTTCATTCATCTTTTGCTTATCTAGCTTCAAAACCTCTCCTACTTTTTCAAGAGATAGAGGTAGACCAAGATAAGCTGACCAAATCATGGTACAATACCAGCCTTGAGGTTCTAATCTTTCTCCAAGAAATTTTGATAGACACACTCTTTCAAAGTTTGCATTGAAGGCCCACTTTTCTACACTTTCATCACTAAGAGCTGATAATATTTCTTCAGGAATAATCTCTCCACTTTCCAAATCTATGACCTTAACTTCTCCATCATCAATAGAATAGGCAAAGAGGAGGATTTCAAAATCCTCACTCTCGGCATATTTGTATACACCACTTTTGCCTAAATCAACTGAAGAATAGGTCTCAAGATCTATGGACAATTTCTTCATAGCTGTCACTAAGCTTTGTTAATTCTGCTAAATTATTTTTTCTATCTTCTTTTATTTGTTTTTCTATTTTTCTGATATCTCTATCTAGTTCTTTTAGCTGAGCTTGTAAAAATCCAAGCTTATACCATAAAAAGGACCAAATAGCTAAAACTATTGCTGTAATTAAATAGTCCATTTCTACCTCCTATGCTAAGAAATCTTCATCATCGTCCATAGCATCGAAGTCATCTGCTGCATTAGACCTATTTCCTAGAGGTTGACCATCTCTTAGTTTTTGAATATTTCCGAGGCCAACGGCCACTCCTTTATTTCCATTTACATTGTAGGCATAGAAGTTAAGAGATACCCTTGCATAAACTCCTGAGTAGACTTCACTTCTATCTAAGATTGGTTCTACGTTTCTATCCACAATTTGAGGTGCTGTCATAGAGTTGGCATTTAAGAAATATGCATCTGCATAAGCCTCATCATCTTTTTCTGTGTCACCATCTCTTAATGGAAGTTTGATTGACTTTTTATTTGGTTTCTTTCCATTAAATTTAGAAAGCCCTTCATCAATAGCAGCATCCACTGCTTTTTCAATTTTTTCGATTGTCTTTTGATCACTCTTTGGGATGATAATGGATACTGAGTATCTTTCCTTACCACCATTGATTGACTTTGGTTCCCAAACATTCGCATAGCTTAATCTAACTTCACCTGTAATTACTTTTGTTTTATTGATATTTGACATATTATTTACCTCCGAATTCTTCTTTAACATTGTCAATTTTTACTTCTTCTCGTTTGTCTCTAACGCTTACTAAGGTTAACTTTCCTTTTGGTTTTTCTAATAAGTCGGTGATATTTTCATCAAAGACTTTCTTTCCTAATAACTTGGTCATTGCTGTGATGCCAAGTAACTTTTCTTCAAAGGGATTGAATCCCAGTTCTTTTACTTTGTTAATAACTTCATCTTCATCTCGGTATTTTCTATTAGATCTACCTTCGACAAGTTTTAGGTCCTTCCACTTATGACCTTTCATCGCTCTTTCCAAAGCGTAGGCCTTAATGTCTTTGGTCCACTGTTCCAGTTCATCTAGTTTTGGTAGAATCTCTTCAATTTCTTCATCTGATAGTTCTGGTGGTAGGGTAAATTCTTCTTGTGCTAGTCTCAGATTCTCTTCTGCCCTCTTCCTACATTTATTCTTAGCTTTACAGAATATGCACCATTCTCCACAAGAGAATTCTCCTTCGCCTCTATATGCTTTCTCCGCTATCTCTCGTACGGATTCTCCCCACTCATAAAGTTCTATCTTTTTAATTTCATAAGTTGAGATATTGCATCTTCTTGGTTGATAGATGTGAAGTACTACTTTCTCGATATCATAAATTCCATCAAAGAGAGTCAATGCACCAAGTCCGTATAACATGAGTTGTGAATTATCTTTAGCATCTACTAAAACTCCCTGACCATACTTTAGATCTATTACATGAAGTTCTTTTCCTCCAACAACTACACAGTCAGCTGTTCCAAATGACTCTTTAACATAGTCTGATAGGTCAAGTCTTTCTTCCACAAAGACGGCTGGGCTTTCGTATCTACTTATAACTTCTGCTACGTATGAGGCATATCCTTCAGTTAGCTCATCCATTTCTTCATCATAAAAATCCAAGTCATCAGTAGGATTTTTGATATTCAAGCCTAATAAATTCTTTAGTTTATACTCTGCTAAGGCATGAGCCGATGTGCCTTCAAGCGCATAAGGACTAACCTCATCTGCATATTTTTGAGAAAGCCTAACGCTTGGTGGGCAGTGAATCCAACGTGAACTACTTGAGGCAGACAATATTGCGTGAGCACTCATTAGAGTTTCTCCACATCTGCTACCAAGTCTTTATATTTACTTGGATCAATTTCAGATAACTTTTTAGCCCCATACTTTTCTAAGAGTTCTCTTATTTTAGCTGTATGACCTAATCTTGATTTATCGGCTAGTATCTTTCTAACATCTTCAATCTCATATGTCTTTTCTTCTTGCTTTACCTTTTCTTCTTTAGGCAGTTCCTCATCACTTTCTAATGCTGTGAGAAGGACACCTATACTAGATGCAAGATTCTCTGCATCTTCTTTGATTTCCATTAGTAGCTTTATTCTTGACATCTTTTTCTCCTTTCTCTGGTTGCATTAATTCCTTAGCTATCTTCTTGGCAACAATTGAGATGGCTATTAAACTTTCTGCCATCTGTTCGTTTTTTACTAAGTCCACTTTGTTCCTCCTTTCATATTCCTTGGGACATTCATTAAATTTTTGAGTAAGATTTCTCCTCTCATACTCCTTGGGACAATCACTTCGATTTTGAGTAACATTTTGAGAAGAAATCTTTCCCTCATATTCCTTAGGACATCTAATTAGTTTTTGAGTAATTATTTTTTCCATGGTCTTAATTTTTCTTGAATCTTTGGTAAATGCTTATTTTTGATGTTATTAACTGTTTTTTGGGATATTCCTACTACTTCTGCGACTTCTCTTTCTTTCATTTCGTAGAGAAAAAGTAGTTTTAGAACTTTTTTATCTCTTTCAGAAAATTCACTAATGATTTCTAAGAATGCTTCTTCTAGAAGTTTGTACGTTACTATGTCCTCAGTATTTTTAACGCTAGTTACTTCAAAGTCGTATTCTTCTTCAGCAACATCAAGGGATAAGGGAAGACCATATTCTTTTGTTTCGACAAAGCCTGTTTCTAAACTTCCTGCTTGGACATAGTTTCCATTTTTCTCAGCCACTGTTTTAATTCTGTCTTTATCTTGTAGTTCTTCTAAATTCTTATAAGCTCTTTGGATTCTCTTTTTTTCTCTCCAGATTGGTTTCATATATTCTTTGTAGACTTCTTCACTAACTTCGATTTCTTTGCCATTTATTTCTAAATATCTTTTCTTTGCCATCTTTTGCCTCCTTGCAAAATCTCTAGATCCACAAGAAGGCCATCCGTAAAAACAAAAAAAGACGGCAATAGAAAACCATGATTTGGTTTTCCGACTGCCGTCTAGCGTTCTTGCGGATATCTTTTACTTATTTAAAATTTTAATTTCGCCTTTAACTACATAGGCTATGGTTGTACTTTTACCTCGTCTGATAGTTAGCTTTTTCTTGTCTTCACTAATATCACAGACTCTTTTTCCTTCTTTGTTTCTTATTTCTATAGGATCACCTCCTTAATATAAAAATAGCCAGATGAGTTTCCTTTTGAATACTCATCCGGCTATTTGATAGTTACATTTACTTCTTTGCTCGGTATGGTTTTTTCTTATTTTTGTTTGATATTTCCAGTGTTGAGATTTTCCCACAATGTGGACATTTTGCTGCTATCTCTATTTTCTCTAAAGGAATTCTTGATACATCAAAAAATCTCTTTTTACAGACTGGACATGCCATTTGTTCCATAATACCTCCTTATCTTTCCTTGTTAGCTTCTTTGCTAATTTCTTTCTTAAAAAAATATAGCTAAGCTATATTTTAAAAACTAAATTCGTTATATAGTTCTTTTGTTAATTCAAAGTCATTAGGTGCATAGCCTAATACTTTTAATCGAACTAATGCTGCTGTTTTTGATACTTGGAATTGCTCTGATACTTTCATGATGAAATCAAATAGATAAGTCTCATCCTTAATATGCTTATCATAACCTAGATAGTATAAATACTTTATAATCGCTTTTTTATTCATCAAAAGACAAGAAGCAAATGTATTCGCCTGCCATTCTATTGTATCCATAAATCCCCAGCGTTTATTTTTCTTCTTATTAACATCGCCAGTTCGACAAGCTAGCGAAGCAGGCTTTTCTTCTTCATTAAAAAAAGATAGTTGGTTTGGATCTCTATAGAATACACACGGATGGATTACTCCATGTCCACATTCATGAGCTAGGGTAAACCTTCTAAACCCTTTATCTCTTGGATTGTCTAATTGTTTATCTATTAGAATAGTATTGGCTCTATCTGTAAGGTATTCTAGTTCCCATTGTCCAGTTTCAACATTTGGCATTAGGCTTTTCATTGTTCGTATTACTTGGTCATCATTAAAGACCATCATCCCTGCATAGCATCCGTTATGAGATAAGTAGGCATACTCAACATTAAACCCTAAATCAAATTCTGCTAGTCCTTCAATATCTACTGCTTCAAAATTCTCTATTGCAGAAGGACAATATTTATTGAGAATATTCTCGGTCAGTGATTCAATTTGATCTAAAGTGATAAATGGAGCACCTGTACTTGATTTGTTGAAGTTATATTGATACATGCCTACCTCTCTTTTTCAATTTCTTCAATGAATTTTATCCACTCTTCTTCTTTAACATCTAAGTCTCTAGCCTTTCTCAAAGCTACGCTTAAGCCTTTAGTCTTTAAAATATATTCTGGCAAATCAGGTGCCACCGTATTTCTTTGCTTTCCAGCTAAATCCATCATAATGGATGATTCTTCTTCATCTAAGTTTAATATTTTAGCAATTTGGTTCAACCTCTCTAAGTCAAAAGAATCTCTTTTTCCTTTCTCTACATCACTTAGATACGGTGAGGAAATATTAAGCCTGTCCGCCATATCCTTTAAGGTGATTCTTAAATCCTTTCTCTTCTGAGAAATAAAATTCCCAAAAGTCAGTTCGTGATTGTTCATGATTACCTCCTATTACTTTATTAGCTAATCTGCTAACTTGTTTATATTTTACAGCTTATTAATTGATGTGTCAAGTCCTAATATCTATTCTGTTCACTCTCCCTATAAATATCTATCCTGTCTACACACCCCTACGATTTTTACTATTAATATGTTCCCGCAAGGTATTTTCCAAATAGAAAAATGGCTTATAAGATTTCTTCTAAAATCCTAAAAGCCATTGATTTCAACAGTCTTATAACCTCTTATCTTATTTTCTTGCCATCAATACTACAGTCTCCACATGCATTGTCTTTTGCTTGGGAACATAATTTTTTATCCTCGTCATTCTTGTAGGAGCACAATTTATCAATATCATTGTCTTTTGCATTTTTTCTTTTATCTTTGAAATCATTAGAATCTTGACTATCTTTATCTCCTGTTTTGAAATAGAATGTTAAGTCATAA
>NZ_KV820427.1:0-292 GCF_001815405.1 Peptoniphilus sp. HMSC075B08
TTTTCTTTGAAATATCCAAAGACATGGATTAGATCTCCTTTTTCAAATTCTTTTACAATTTCTACCTTTTCTCCATATACTGAGCAATTTGTATATTCTTTGCCCTTTCCATATTTTTTAACAAGAGCAAAATTTGCTACTTGAACACTTTCTCCATCTTTTTCAAATTCTGAAAATTCAGCTTCCTTAACTAAATTGGCATTAATATTTATCATTTCTTTATCCATTAATTTCTTCTCCTTAATCTATAAATTCCTATTAAAAAAGCGACTGAACTTATATTTCAATCGCT
>NZ_KV820428.1:0-315 GCF_001815405.1 Peptoniphilus sp. HMSC075B08
TCTCCAGGTTGTTCGTCAGAGTTGTTATCATCTCTGCCTTTTTCATGTCCATTTACTGGTACTTCAATTTCTTTCTTTCCACCATCTATATCTGGATCTTCTACTGTAACTGTAATAGGTCCGTCTACATTTTCTCCTGGTGTTACGATTACTTTTCCATCTTCATCGATTTCAACTTCAACTTTGTTTCCGTCTTCATCTTTTGCAGATATCTTAGTATCGTCATCTTTGTTTTCTACCTTTACACCTGTGTCTTGTGGATCATTTGTTGGATCTACTGGTTTTGCTTCTCCAGTTACTTTTGTCTTCTTATCT
>NZ_KV820429.1:0-46521 GCF_001815405.1 Peptoniphilus sp. HMSC075B08
TTTACGTGTGGTTTATTTCTTTCAAATTTTGCTTTTCCCATGCTATTCCTCCTGGATATTTAAATTAAGTTCATAATACCTCAAATTCAAATTTTTTTCAACATTTAAGCCAATTTAAGCCTTAAATTGCTTCCATTTTTCTTCTTACAAAGGTGTTCATAAAGTAAGCTATGAAAAATACTGACGCAATTTCTGCAATTACGTAACCCCACCAAATTTCGTTAACTGTAAAGAAGGTCACTGCTATATAGGCAACTGGTAATAGGACTATGATTTGTCTTAGGATTGAGTCAAGTAGTGCCAAGATTCCGTTGCCAAAGGCTTGGAAGACTGATGTCCCAACTATCGATATGCCTGCAAAGACATAGGATAGGGCACAGATCCTAAGCATTGGTATTCCTATCTCCAACATCTTATCTGAGGCTGAAAATATTCCTAAGATTTCTCTTGGGAAGGTCATAATAAGTCCCGATACTATTAGGGTCATTACTATTACTGTTGCAAAGGCAAGCTTTATCGATTTTATAATCCTCTCTTTATATTTTGCACCATAGTTGTAGGCGATAATTGGAACTAGTCCGTTGTTTATTCCAAAGATTGGCATAAATACAAAGGACTGAACCTTGAAGTAGGCGCCTAGGGCTGCTATGGCAGATGTAGAAATCTCTGATAGCATTTTGTTTAATACATATATTGTAAAGGACTGGATTGTTATTGTAATCATTGATGGGATCCCAACAATGTAAATTTCTTTTATAATTTTTGGGTTAAAAGAAAACTTCTTAATAGTTATATCTGGATTAAACTTGTGTTGGAAGAAGGCTCCGCATATTGCTCCAATGATTTGTCCTGTTACAGTTGCAACTGCTGCACCCTTTACGCCCATGGCTGGTAGTCCAAAATAACCAAAGATAAATATTGGGTCTAGGATAATATTTAGTACTGCACCAATAAGTTGAGTCAACATGGTAAATATTGTCCTGCCCGTTGACTGAAGGGTTCTTTCCAAAAATATTTGTGTAAATACACCTACAGACAAGCCCATTACAATTTGAAGATAAGCCACTCCATAGTTAATTATATTTTCATTTGTTGTTTGAGCAGAGACAAAGGGTCTCGGCAAAAACCTTGACAATATTAGGAGAAGTATCCCGTATAATATGGCAAGTGTAAGTCCATTCTCTGCTGTCTTGTTGGCCCGATCAAAGTTCTTCTCTCCCAAGTATCTTGAGATGAGTGAGTTCATACCAACCCCTGTACCTACTCCAATTCCTATCATTATATTTTGAATAGGAAAGGCAATGGCAATGGCTGTGAAGGCCTCTTCATTTATCTTTCCAATGTAATAAGAGTCTACCAAGTTGTACATGGACTGGATAAACATAGAGATCACAATTGGAAAGGACACTTGAAATAAAAGTTTTGGGATTGACATAGTCCCCAATTTATTTTCATTGTTTTGCACTTAATCACCTCTTACTTTTTCATTAGAATCTTAACTATTATATAGGAGATTATAAGATTTTTGAAGACTAAAAAAGAAGTTAGGAAAATTCCTAACTTCTTAAATATCATTTTTTTCTCTTAACAGTAATAATATTTTCGTAATAGTATAGAAAAAAAGATTAAACCAATCCTATTTATTTTTATAAATATCGTATAAGCAATAACAAATATGAACAAAAAATGCAAAAGTAAATAGCAAAAATATACTCCGACCTCTTTTAAAATATGATATAAGAGTAAAAATTAAAAATATAAAATTTAAAAATATTAATATTTTATTCTTCTTCAAAATACCACCTGCTAAATATAATAATATCACAATTTTCGTCCATTTCTAAATTTTATTTTCTCAATTAAGAAAGTTACTAAATACTATTAATATATAAATTTTACTTTAAAATATAATGTTGAATTTTTTGTCAATTTATTTTTTTATTGGTTTCAAGGGTACTTTATACAATAATCATTTAATGTTAAAATAAAAGCAACGAGGTGATTTTTTGAAATTATTGATTACGAGTAATATTCCAGAAAAAATTTACGATGAGCTAGACAAACATTTTGAAATAAGCTATCACGACTCCAACGTTCCACTAAAAAAAGAAGAAATTATAGAAATGATAAAGGGACAAGATGCTCTTTTATGTCCCCTATCAGATAAAATCGATAAGGAAGTAATTGATGCTGGCGACAATTTAAAAATTATTGCCAACTATGGAGCTGGCTTCGACAATATAGATATTGATTACGCAAGAGAAAAGGGAATTGTTGTTACTAACGCACCTGCTCCTGCATCTGCTGTGTCCACAGCTGAACTTGCTTTTGGCCTTATGCTTGCTGCTGCAAGAAGAATTGTATCTGGCGACAAGGTAACAAGGGCTGGAGAATTTTACGGTTGGAGACCAACTTTTTATCTTGGAAGTCAACTTAAAGGAAAGACTCTTGGTATAATTGGCCTAGGAAACATTGGAAAAAATCTTGCCAAAAGAGCAAGAGCCTTTGAAATGAAGGTTGTCTATTATTCACGCACAAGAAAAGAAGATTTCGAAAAAGAATTTGGCCTAGAATACATGGATAAAGATGAGGTAATAAAGTCTTCTGACTTTTTAAGTCTTCACACAGCCTTTGTGCCTGAACTCCATCACATGATTTCCAAAAAAGAACTTGAAATGATGAAAAAATCTGCTATATTAATTAATGCGTCTAGGGGTCCAGTTGTTGACGAAGAGGCCCTTGCCAATGCACTAATAGATAATGTAATTGCAGGAGCAGCCCTTGATGTTTATGAATTTGAACCAAAGGTAAACGAAAAACTCATGGACCTAGACAATGTAATTCTTGCTCCTCACCTTGGTAATGCAACTTTTGAAGCAAGACTTGAGATGGGAGAAAACGATAAGGACAATTTAATTGCCTTCAAGGAAGGCAAGAGTCCTAAGAACAAAGTAAACTGAGGTGTAAAATGATAAATTATTATAGTCCACAAGATATGACAATATGGTCTGGAAGAATTGATGACGAAAATGATTACGAGTCTTTTAGGTGGCATCAATGGGTTAAACCCCTTGACCTAAACGACGAGAACTTAAGTCCCTTTGATGGCAAACTTGGCTTTGGTATCATAGGCTTTGAATCTGACCAAGGTATTGAACTTAACAAGGGAAGGTTTGGAGCTGCTGCTGGTCCTGCTGCCATAAGAAAGGAACTTGCAAAGCTACCATGTCAATTTTCTGAAGAAGTTAAAATTTTTGACTGCGGCAATGTGACAAGTAAGTACACAACTCTTGAAACCAGCCAAGACCAACTAGCTATGGCTGTGAAAAGAGTCCTTGAATTAAATTTATTTCCTTTGGTTCTTGGTGGAGGTCACGAAACTGCCTTTGGCCACTACAAGGGAATTAGCACCTTCCTTGATGACAAGGAAGACGACAAGCTTGGCATTTTAAATTTTGATGCCCACTTTGACCTTAGACCTTATGAAAAAGGAAATGGAACAAGTGGAACAATGTTTAGACAAATTGCAGACTACACTCGTGAAAAGGGAACTGAGTATGCCTACTATGTAATGGGAATTCAAAAGCACTCCAACACACTTTCACTTTTTAGGACTGCTGAAGACCTTGGGGTTAAGTATGTACTTGGTAAGAACTTGATAAATGGAAACTTTTTTGAAATTGTTCACGAGCTTGATGAGTACATTGGAGAACAAGACCACCTATACGTTACAATTTGTATGGACTGCTTCACATCTTCCTATGCTCCAGGAGTTTCTGCTCCACAAGCCTTGGGAATTGATCCAGAAAAAGTAATCCTACTTTTAAAACACGTCTTCTCAACTGGCAAGCCAACAAGCTTTGACATATGTGAAGTTTCTCCAAGATTTGACCACGACTCTGTAACTGCCAACTTGGCATCAATCCTTGTGTACACAGTTGTGTCAACTATGGCCAACCACGTATTGGGTAAGGAAAACAAAAAATATATTCCTAGATAAAAATAATTTATGTATAAAAATTGCCATGGATTTCTCCATGGCTTTTTCTTTTGCAAAAATTATAAAATTTTCTTTTCTTATTTTATAAAGAGTTACCAGACTCAATAGATATTTCATAAAATTTATCTAAAATTGAATCCAACTTAAGATTTTTCTTTTCTTCTCCAGCAAAGTCCATAATCTTTTCTCCCTTGTGCATCATTATGAGCCTGTCACCATAGTCAAGAGAATAATTTAAGTTGTGGGTAACCATAAGGGCTGTCAAATTTTTTTCTCTCACAATTTTATTGGTGATGTCCATAACTGTGTCAGCTGTCTTTGGGTCAAGAGCTGCTGTATGTTCGTCAAGGATTAAAAAATCTATGGGGACAAGTGTAGCCATTATTAGGGCAAGAGCCTGCCTTTGGCCACCTGATAAGAGCCCAACCTTGTCGTCTAACTTGTCTTCGAGTCCAAGGCCAAGTCCCCTTAGGGTCTCCCTATAAATTTCTCTTTTCTTTTTATTTACTCCTGGCAGCAAGTTCCAAGACTTGTTTTTATTTTCTGCCATGGACATATTTTCTAAAATCGTCATCTTTGGCGAAGTCCCCATCTTTGGATCTTGAAAGACCCTTCCCATCTTGACGTATCTCTTGTGCTCTGGAATTTTTTTGAGACTTTCTCCGTCGATTAAAATTTCTCCTGAGTCTTCTCTTAGAGACCCACAAATAATATTTAAAAGAGTAGACTTGCCTGATCCATTAGACCCAATGATGCTGACAAATTGTCCCTTGGGAAGAGTAAGGTCAAAACTCTCAAAAAGTTTATTCTCATTTGCTGTCCCAATATTAAAAGTTTTATCAATTGATCTTAGTTCAAGCATTTTGGACCTTCTTTCTCTTTCCCCTTCCTGCAATTAATATCACAAGGAAGATCACTGCAGTTATAAGTTTCATTGAGTTGGCTGAAAAACCAAGGGCAATGGCAAGGGCAATTGAAGCCTTGTAAAGAATTGAACCTATTAAAACTTTTGTAGTGTCCTTTATAAAGTCAAAGGACTGCAAAAGCTTCATCCCAAGCACAACTGAAGCAAGACCCATTACCATGGACCCAGTTCCCATGGAAACTTCAAAAAATCTCTGATCTTGGCAAACTATGGACCCACTTAGGGCAACAAGTCCGTTGGAAAGGGCAAGGCCACAAATTTTTACCCTGCCAGGATCAACTGCCATGGTCCTCACAAGACTTTCGTTGTCGCCACAAGCCTTTAAAATAAATCCAGCCTTGGTTCTTAAAAAATAATCTAAAAGTATTTTAATAATAAAGACAAGAGGGACCATTACAAAGAGCAGGTCATAAGATTTTAAATTTTCTGGCACAAGTCTTGCAAGACCTGTAGAAAAAATTGTCTCACTATTAAAGATAGGCACATTGGCCTTGCCTGCAATTTTTAAATTAATCGTCCAAAGGGCCGTCTGCATTATAAGTCCTGCAAGGAGGTCTTCTACCTTTAGCTTGATGTGGATAAGACCTGTCAAGGATCCTGCCAAAGCACCAGCCAAAAAACTAATGACTAGAGCAAGGCCAGGACTTATTCCCCTTAGGATGGCAAAGACTGTTACTGCTGCACCTAGAGGAAAAGACCCGTCAACTGTTAAGTCTGGAAAGTCCAAGATGCTATAAGCAATGTAAAGACCCAGTGCCAAGAAACTGTAAGTCAGCCCCTGGCTTATTATTCCTAATAAGATATCCATGACCCACCTACTTTTCTTCAGGAGATCCTATTTCAGTAAAATTTTCTGAAGCTCTATCAAGTAAGTCCTTTGGAATATCTATCCCAAGGTCTTCAGCAACCTTTGAGTTTAGATATAAATTTGGCTTTTCAATAATTTCATAAGCCATCTCACTGGCCTTAGCTTCTCCTCTTAAAATTTTTGCAGCCATCTTACCAGTTTGTTTTCCAAGAGAAATATATTCAATCCCTTCTGATCCAAGACAACCCATCTTCACTTGCTCAATTTCAGAACCAAAAACAGGAATTTTCTTTGCATTTGCCTTGTCTAAAATTGTTGGAAGAGAATTCACAACTGTGTTGTCTAAAAGATTTGTCATTACGTCAACTTTTGAAAGTAAGTTGTCTGTTGCTAGAGGTATGTCTGCAGTAGTATTTATGGCTTCATCAATAACTTTAAAGTCGTACTTGCCTGCAAGGTCTTTATAAATCTCTAGCATTGAATCAGAGTTTGCTTCACTAGATGTGTGAAGGATGCCAAGATTTTTTGCATCAGGTAAAAGCTCTCTTATTAATTTTAATTGGGCTTCCACAGGTAAGATGTCGCTTGTGCCTGTCACGTTGCCAAGGGGATTTTTGTTTTCATCAGCAACTTGTGCCACCACTGGGTCAGTGATTGCTGTGTAGACAACTGGTATGTCTGTCTTCATTGTGGCATTATAGGCACTCATAGCAGCTGGTGTGGCAATGGCTGTCACCATGTCCACCTTGTTGCCCACAAAGGCATCTGCTATTTGGGCAGCAATCCCCATGTCTGCTTGGGCATTTTGGTAGTCAACTTCTAAATTTTCCCCTTCAACAAAGCCTTCTTCTTCAAGACCTTGCAAGAAACCTTCCCTACAATTATCAAGTGATGGGTGTTGGGCAAATTGTAAAATTCCAACCTTATAAACTCTTTCACTATCAGAAGTTTTTTCTCCACTTCCATTTGAACATCCAACTAACAATAAAACTAATGACAATACTCCTAAAATTTTTTTCATTTTCATTCTCCTTTTCCTCAAACTATGAGAGAAGGATGGAAATAAAAAAAGACTTCCATCCCTAATGGGACAAAAGTCTAAACTTCTGCGGTACCACCCAATTTTGCATAAAGCACCCTCTCATCAATACTAACATATTGGTCTTATTTTAACGGCTAAGTCCCGTCGGGTATTACTTTAAATCAAAGATTTATTTCTCCCCGCCCTCAGGAGTCCATTCATTTATACTTTGCTTACAAGTCTCCCACCATGTGACTTGCTCTCTTTAAAGCTCCATAAAAACTACTAATCTCCTTTATCGGTTTATCGATTAGATATAATATATTCCTTGAAATTTATTTTGTCAAGGATAAATTTATCTTTTTAATTTTATTTTGATTTTTAATTTTCAAAGCAATTTATTTTGAGTTTTTAATTATTTTCTCTATTTAAAAATTTATTAAGACTTCATAAATATTTCTCAAGTTATATTTTAAAATAAATCTTCAAAAGTTTGACTATTTAAATAAAAAGATATATATTATTAGCAGAATCATCTATCGAGTGCTAATAATAGGAAGGTGATACAATGCAAAATAAAAAATACAATGCTGAAACAGAAAGATTAATGGACTTGATGATTCATTCCATTTACACAAATAAAGAAATATTTTTAAGGGAACTTATCTCCAATGCATCTGATGCCATGGACAAGATGTACTACATCGCCCTTAACGACGACAAGGTTAAGTTTAACCACGAAGACTACTTCATCAGGATTACTCCTGACAAGGAAAAGAGAACTATCACAGTAGAAGACGTTGGTCTTGGTATGACTGAGGAAGAACTTGTAGAAAACTTGGGGACAATAGCAAAGTCAGGTTCCCTTGACTTTAAGAACTTAAATAAAAAAGATGCTGACCACGAAATCATTGGCCAGTTTGGTGTAGGCTTCTACTCTGCCTTCATGGTTGCAGATGAAATTTCTGTCCTAACAAGATCTTACAAAGAAGACGTAGCCCACCTTTGGAAGTCCAAGGGAGCAGATGGCTACTCCATTGAAGATGCAGAAAAAGAAAACCACGGTACAGTCATCACCCTTCACCTAAGAGAAAATACTGAAGAAGAAAATTATGACCAATACCTCGATGAATATAAGATTAGGGAACTTGTGAGTCACTACTCCAACTACATCTCCTACCCAATTAAGATGGAAGTGGAAAAGAAAAGGCCAAGTGCTGATTCAACTGATGATGATCCAAAATTTGAATCTTATAGAGAAGATGACGTCTTAAACTCCTCTGTTCCAATGTGGAGAAAGAATAAAAACGAATTAAAGGATGAGGACTACAACAATTTCTTCAGACAAAGACACTTTGGCTTTGAAGACCCTCTTGCCCACATCCACATATCTGTGGAAGGGATGATTTCCTTTAAGTCAATTTTATACATCCCATCAAGAAGACCCTTTGACTTCTTAAACCCAGACAAAAAGGGCGGACTTGAACTTTACTCCAACGGAGTTTTAATTATGGAAAAATGTGAAGACCTACTTCCAGATTACTTGAGCTTCGTAAAGGGTGTAGTTGACTCAGAAGATATTTCACTTAACATCTCACGTGAAATGCTACAAAAAACTCGTGAGTTACAACTAATTAAGAAAAATATAGAAAAGAAGATCCTTGATGAACTTGCAAAGATCCTTAAAAATGACAGGGGAAAATATGCTGAGTTCTTTGAAAACTTTGGAGTTAGTCTAAAGTCAGGTGCCTATGAAAATTATGGTGCAGACAAAGACAAGCTAAAGGACCTCTTTATCTACACAACTACTAAGAGAGATAATGTGACATTTAACGAGTACAGGAAAGACATGAAGCCAGACCAAGACTTCATCTACTATGCAAATGGTTCTTCAATCGAAGCTATTAAGGACCTACCACAAATCAAGCACTTTATCGACAAGGACATAGAAGTTCTTGCCCTAACAGACCCAATTGACGAGTTTGTCATCAAGATGTTAGAAGAATACGACGACAAGAAGTTTAAGTCAATTTCTGAAACAGATGCTGTGAAAGAAGAAGACGAAAAAACTTTACAAGACTATGTGAAGAAGATGAAGGAAATCTTGGAAGGAGAAGTTTCATCAATTAGAGAAAATCCAAATCTAAAAGATGACGCAGCCTACCTATCAAGCAAGGGCGAAATCTCCATTGAAATGGAAAAAACTCTTAGCCACATGCCAAACAACCAAGGCTTTAAGGCAGACAAGGTCCTAGAAGTAAATCCAAACCACCCTGCCCTTAAGAAGCTAAAGGAAATGGACGAAGCTTCAGAAGAATTTAAGACTTACACAAAACTCTTATACGACGGAGCAAGACTTGTTGCAGGTCTAGACATAGAAGACCCAATCGCCTACGCAAGGAATGTTTCAAAGCTAATGTAAAAAAGATTTTATACAAATAATTAAGAATTTAAGACAAATTAAGGCTCTTTTCATTGTGAGAAGAGCCTTTTATTTTTATAAATTTTAAATGTAACTTATAACTTTCTTTTTAAAAGTAAAAAAATATTTTCTCCTATAAGCAAGAAAAAATAAAGTGCATTGAGATCATAAAGGTTGACAAAATTTTCTTGCAAATAATATTTTTTTATGACTATATAAATTGCAAATATAAAAATTTCAACTAAGAAAAATATTCCAAGGGTCTTTTTTTCTTGTTTACTTGAAAAATTAAAATAATAGGCGAGCATAAAACCCAAAAACAAAATCATTAAAATTTTTACACCATCTAAAATAAGCATATATTTTATATCAAAAGTCGCTTGAATTCTCCCATTGATGTATCCAAAAACTTTCGTGCAGGCTAGGTTTAGAATTGGAAATAAGAATAATGATATTATAAAAGATATATATTTTTTCAAAAAAATAGCTCCTTCCTATTATAAGTTCGATATTTTATTACACCTTAAATTTTTATCTAATTATAGTATAATACAAAAATTAATAGACATGAAAAAACTGTTGGATTTATTTTTCCAACAGTTTTTCTTTGCTTATTTTTTCTCTTCCCCTATAAAAGAATAAGTCCTTCCCCTATCTTCAAAAACTAAGTTTGGCACGGGGTCCTTGCCCTTCTCAGTTTTCATACCATAACCAGCAAGCACAGTTTCTTCAAAGTCATCAAACTTCATTATAACTTGGTAGCCAGTTCCCGCCTTTTTTAATTCATAAGTTCCTGTAAAGTCTATGGCGTTAGACCTATCAGTCATTACAAAGTTTTTCTTGTCAAATTTGATTGCAACGTCATTACTTAGGTCTTTTCCGTCATCTGTATTTATCATTCTATCTAGAGTCCAATTGATTTCGCTAATTTTCTTATTTGGAAGACCTTGGTCCTTGCCTGTGCAGGCTGTAAAAATTATTCCTGCCATAAAAATTAATAACAAGACTTTTAAATACTTTTTCATATTTCCCCTCCTTCTTTTTTCCTTTAACTCGGAAAAGTTTTCTTACTTATATTTTAATTAAGATGTCATTTTATTGCAATCACTTGTTAAGATTATAAATAATTGGATATAAATATAGTGTAAATTAAAACAAAAATAATTTTAGGAGGAATTAAAATGGATATAACATTTGGCGGAGATAAAGTAACTCTTGAAGGTAAAGAAATTAAGGTTGGAGATATAGCTCCTTCTTTTAAGGCAATAAATAAAGATTTATCTGACTTTAACTCAGAAGACCTTAAGGGCAAGATCGTAGTTTATTCAGTTGCACCATCAATTGACACACCAGTTTGTGCTCTTCAAACTACAACTTTTAACGAAGAAGCTACAAAATTATCTGATGACGTGAAGATTGTAACTGTAACTGTTGACCTTCCTTTCGCACAAGAAAGATTCTGTTCTGTTAAGGGAATCGACAATGCAGACATTGTTTCTGATTACAGATACAAGGAATTTGGACAAAAATTCGGCTTCATGATGGAAGAATTACAATTACTTGCTCGTGGAGTTGTAATTGTTGACAGAGACGGAAAAGTTGCTTACGTTGAATATGTTCCTGAAGTAACTAATGATGTTAACTTTGACAAGGCTCTTGAAGAAGTTAAAAAATTAAAATGATCAACATTAATTTAATTGTACTTGGCAAGATCAAGGAAAATTATTTTAAAGATGCCATAAATGAGTACAAAAAAATGCTTAAGTCTTACGCAGATTTAAGCATTTTTGAAATTATGGACGAACCTTGCCCCGAAAACTTGTCAGAAAAGGATATGGAAAGGGTTAAAAATATTGAAGGCGAAAAAATCCTCTCAAAGATTAAGGACGGAGCCTATGTAATTGCCCTTGAAATTGGCGGAAAGAGCCTAGACTCAGTGGTCTTTGCAGATAAAATCAATGACCTCATGATTGACGGCCACTCCAACATAACTTTTGTGATTGGTGGAAGTCTTGGACTATCTGATGAAGTTTTAAAAAGAGCTGACTACAAGCTCAGCTTCTCCAAGATGACCTTCCCCCACAAGCTTATGCGAGTGATCCTGCTGGAACAAATATACAGGGCCTTTAGGATAATTAACAACCACCCTTATCACAAGTGAGATTTTTTATGAAATTAAATTTATTAAATCAAGTATTTTCCTTTCACGACTTTAGACTTGTGAATACAGAAAATTTTCCTGATAAAATTCTTTTATATTTTAACCAGGGTATTTATTTTGAAAATACACCTGAAGGTCCAGTTGACTACATGATGACAAACCCAAGACTTGTTCTTCATAAGACTGACACTTCCTTTTCCAAGGAGGAGATGGGAGAAATTATTGGGGGCATAATTAAGGCCTTTGATCCAGATTTTGATTTTGGGGACAGTCTTGATGATCTTGATGACGACTTGAATAATGGTCTTGAGATAAATCTTTATAAGGATGGGACTTATAGGAGGCTTTCTCTTGATGAATTTTTAAGGCTTGACTTCGAAGTGATAAATGAGTCCTTTGGCTATGGCTACATGAGATTTTCTGGAATAGTCACAAGTTTTGAGGATACAAGCGACTGGCAGGATGGATCAATAGAAATCTATTACAATAATGATGCAGAACTTCTTTACGATTCACTAGAAAAATTATAAGGAGGACACGGATGGAAAAAATACTTTTTTATGTAATGGAAGGCGAGAAGATGTGCTTTAACCATGCAATGTTAAATGCTGAAGCCCTCTTAGATGCAGGCAAGGAAGTAAAAATAATTCTTGAAGGCAAGTCTGTCAAACTTCCAAAAGTTTTAGAAGACGAGAAAAATCCTCTTTATAAAAAACTCTTGGAATCAGGAGTTATTGTGGGCGTATGCAAGGCATGCTCCAAAGTCCTAGGAGTCTATGATGACAACGAAAGACTTGGACTCACACTTTTAGATGATATGAAGGGCCACGCTGGCATGGAAAAATATGTAGCAGAGGGCTATCAAGTTGTCGTCTTTTAATTAAATTTAAATAAAAAAACCAGAGTTTATGAAGAAAAATCCTTAGTTGGAATTTAAATTCTTTCATAGACTCTGGTTTTTTAAATTAGTGTATCTAAAAACATCATTAGAATGAAGCCAAGAATAACTCCATAAGTTGCCTCTCTCTCATATCCATTGGAATGGGTCTCTGGAATAATTTCATCACTTATTACAAAGAGCATGGCTCCTCCTGCAAGGGCAAGGATAAATCCAAGAGTTGCAGAAAAAATGGAAACAAGTCCAACTCCTAGGAAGGCTCCAATAGGTTCAACAAGTCCTGTCAAACTGGCAATGGCAAAGGCCTTCTTGCGAGAATAGCCTTCACGAACAAGGGCAAGGGCAACTGCAAGACCCTCTGGCATATTTTGAAGGGAAATACCAAGGGCAACTGAAAGACCATTTGCCACATTTTCTCCACCAAAGCTTACACCAGTTGCAAGTCCTTCTGGAAAGTTGTGGATAGCAATGGCAATTACAAAAAGCCACATCTTGGAAAGGTTTTTTACATTTGCCCCCTCTTGTCTCTTATCTATTAAGTGCTCGTGGGGTGCAAACTTGTCAATTAAATCAAGCATTAGGGCCCCACAAAAAATTCCAAGTCCTGTTGAGACAACGCCCATTGTTCCATTGGCAATTTCAAGACTTGGTATAACAAGGGAGAAGCAAGTTGCCGCAAGCATAACTCCCGCTGCCGCTGCAAGAAGAATGTCGAGACCCTTCTGGCTCACATCCTTTGCAAAAAATATAGGGATTGCACCAACCCCTGTCATAAGTCCTGGTACTACACATCCCAGGATAATAAAAGTTAAATTCATTTAATCACCTTAATTCTAAATTTTACTTATTCATTATAACACAATTAATATTTGAAAAATTTGCAAAAAATAAAGCACGATGTCCGTGCTTCATTATTAATATAAAATTTTATTTTAAATTTCTTAAAAATTATAAGCTGTTAAAGGCTCTTTTTATTCCACCAGCTAATTCATCCAAAAATCTTGAGACCTTGTCAAAGAGATCTCCTAGGTTAAAGTTTCTAATCCCACTAATAATAAAGTGTTTATCAACTCTTTGGTTTCCAATAAAGATGGAAATGTTAAAAAGTTTCATCAGGATAAGTATCCCTGCTATAATTCCCAAAATTTTTAAAGCTTTTTTCATTTTATCACCTAGGTCTTTAATTCTCTTTCAATTTCTTCATAGTTTGGCATGTACTTCTTGCACTCATTTATAAAATTCTTGTCGTGGTTAAAGAATTTTAAGTGGACTAGCTCGTGGAGGACAACTGCCTCAATGTGTTCTAGGGGTCTTGCTGCCAAGTAGAGATTTATCTTTATGTCGCCACGCTTAGGATAGCAGGTTCCCCATCTCACCTTCATCTTCCTTATCTCATAGGACTTGGATGTGAGTCCTGTCAGAGCTTCGTATCTTGGAAATATTTCATCCAAGACCTTTTCTAGCTCTCGTCTGTAGATTTTTTCAAGTTCTTCTTCTGAAGTGAAGTTTACCTTCTCGCCAAACAAGTGGTTTTTATAACGTCCTCTTCTCTCATCTTCCCTCTTTAGTCTTTCAATAGCTTCCTTATTATTTTCGATAAAGTTTTCTATAGACTTATCCGTCATCTTTCTTGGAGCCGAAACCTTTATAATCCCATCTTCAACTCTCAGCCTAAGGCTCTTCATCTTCTTTCTATTTATTTCTATATCCATTATAACCTATAATAGCGGAGATAAAAGTCTTGAGAAGGATTCACGGACTTTAGTAAATCTAGATCTCTTAGCATAAATTTCCTTAGTTATTTCCGTGCAAGATTCGAGGTCTTTCATAAAGTCTTCCTTTAACTTTTTATTTAATCTTTTATCATAAAGAAAGGCATTGACCTCGAAGTTTAGTTCAAAAGATCTTATGTCAAAGTTAGCTGTTCCAACTGTAGATAGATAATCATCTGCAATGACTATCTTTGTATGAAGGAAACCACCCTCGTATTGGTAGACATGGGCTCCCCACTTTAAAAGTTCTCCCAAGAAAGATAGTGATGCCCAGTGAACAAAGAGGTGGTCACGCTTAGCTGGGAACATTAAGTGAACATCAACGCCACTTAGGGCAGCAACCTTTATTGCCTTTAGAAGTCCTTCGTCGGGAACAAAGTAAGGAGTTTGGATGTAAAGTTCCTTCCTTGCAGAAGTTATAAGTTTCTCATAGCCATTTCTTATGGAGTCAGCCTTGGTGTCAGGTCCACTTGTGACAACATTTATGTCTACTCCATCTTCTAATTCTGGAAAAATTTCTGTTGTGAAGCCCTTTGTTGGAGCATCTGATGCAAACTTAAAGTCTAGGAAAAATCTCCAAGCAAGTCCATTGACTGCCGGTCCTTCAATCCTTAGGTGGGTATCTCTCCAATAGCCCATGGGACCCTTGGACACATATTCGTCTCCAACGTTGAAGCCGCCAACATAACCTATTCTCTTGTCGATTACAGCAATCTTCCTGTGGTTTCTGTAGTTGATGTGGGTGTTGATCTTATCTATAATTCCTGGGAAGAAGATGGCAAACTTAACGCCCTCTTCTTCAAGAGACTTCCTGTCCCTTAGTTTCATCTTCCTGACACCCATGCCGTCAACTAATAAGTAAACGTCAAGGCCTTCCTTGGCCTTTGACTTTAGTATATCCATAAATTCAGTAGAAAGTTCATCTGATTTAAAAATATAGTATTGAACGTAAATTGTATGTTTAGCTTTTCTCAAGTCTTCAAAGAGGGCATCAAATTTTTCTACACCGTCGTTAAAAATTTCCACCTTGTTGTCAGTGTAGAGCATTTCGTTCTCGGCCTTGTTAAACATCTCAATCATGTCGAGATATTGTGCCGTTCTTTTTTTTGAAAACCTAAAGTTTTTATTCTTTATGTCTCTTAATTGGGCCTGGGACTCTTTGCTTAGGATTTCATCTTTCTTACTTTTGCCGCTAAATATCTTGGACTTTGATATATCTTGTCCTATAAAAAGATAGAAGATAAATCCAACAACTGGCAAGAAGTTAATAGCCATTACCCATAAAAGTGTGGATGTTGGCTTCTTGTTGTCAAATACAATTATAAAAGTAGATACTAATAAATTTATAATAAATAGTATTGAATAAACTTGGGCAAAGTTTTTCAACATCCCAAAATATGCACTAAACATCTTCTGCTCCTTTCATAAAATTATTTATTTTTCTTTGATTTATATCTAGTTTGTGAATTTAAAATTTTCTTTCTAAGCCTAAACTCATTAGGTGTAATTTCTATTAGTTCGTCATCTTCAATAAATTCTAGGGCTTCTTCAAGACTCATCTTTTTTACTGGAGAAAGTCTTAGGGCTTCGTCAGAACCTGATGCCCTTACGTTAGTTTGCTTCTTTGACTTAGTAACAGAAACTTCGATTTCAACACCTTTTGGTGATTCACCAACAACTTGTCCTTCGTAAACATCTTCACCTGGCTCAACAAATAGGGTTCCACGTTCTTGGGCATTGTTTAGTCCATAAGCTGAAGCAGTACCTGTGTCAAAGGAAACTATAGAAGCATTGACCCTTCTTGGGATATCTCCCTTAAATGGTACATAAGATTCAAAGATAGAATTTAGGATTCCAGAACCCTTTGTGTCAGTCAAAAATTCTGTCCTGTAACCAATAAGTCCCCTTGATGGAATAATAAATTCAAGTCTTTGGTAACCGCCATTAGGTTCAACAATATTAACAAGTTCTCCCTTTCTCCTGCCAAGCTTTTCTATGACAGAACCTGCGTAGACATTGTCAACATCTATTGTTACTCTTTCAGTTGGCTCTAACTTTTTACCATTTTCATCTAATTTATAAAGAACTTGTGGCTTAGAAACTTGAAATTCATAGCCTTCACGTCTCATGTTTTCAATTAAAACAGAAAGGTGGAGTTCTCCCCTACCAGAAACCTTAAAGGAGTCAGTAGTGTCAGTTTCTTCAACTCTTAGTCCTACGTCAGTTTGTAATTCTCTGTCAAGTCTTGCCTTGATTTGTCTTGAAGTCAAGAACTTACCTACCCTTCCTGCGAAAGGTGAGTCATTTACAGAGAAGTTCATGGAAATTGTTGGTTCAGAAATTTTTACAAACTCAAGAGCTTCTGTGTCTTCTGTTGAAGCAATTGTATCTCCAATGTTGATGTCTTCGATACCAGTTACTGCAACAATGGAACCTGACCTTGATGAGTCAACTTCAACCCTATCTAGGCCTTCAAATTCATAAATTTGTGCAATCTTTATGTTTTCTTTAAAGTCTGGATCTAGTTTATTAACCCTAACAAGTTTGTCGTTTTCATTAATAATACCTTGTTCGATTTTTCCAATACCAATTCTTCCAATGTATTCGTTGTAATCAATTGTGGAAATCAAAAGTTTGAAAGGTTCGTCGTCTCTTTGTTCTGGTCCTGGAATGTACTTGATAATAGTTTCAAAAAGTGGATCCATATTTTCCATCTTGTCATCTACATCAAGTGCAGCAATCCCTTGTTTTGCTGATGCAAATACAAAAGGACATTCAAGAACTGATTCATCAGCACCAAGCTCAATAAATAAATCAAGAACTTCGTCCACTACTTCAAGTGGTCTTGCTTCTGGTCTATCTACCTTGTTGATGCAGACAATAACTGGAAGGTTAAGTTCAAAGGACTTCTTTAATACAAACTTAGTTTGTGGCATTGGACCTTCAAAGGCATCTACTAGTAGAACAACGCCGTTTACCATTTTTAAAACACGTTCAACTTCTCCACCGAAGTCAGCGTGTCCTGGAGTGTCAATAATGTTAATCTTAACTCCATTGTGGTTAACTGCAGTGTTCTTAGAAAGGATAGTGATTCCCCTTTCCTTTTCAATGTCGTTGGAGTCCATGACCCTGTCGTTAACCTTTTGGTTTTCCCTAAAGATACCTGATTGTCTTAAAAGAGCATCAACTAGTGTAGTCTTACCGTGGTCAACGTGAGCAATAATAGCTATATTTCTTATATCTTGTCTTTTCAAAAAATCTCATCTCATTTCTTCATGTTTCTATCCTATTTTAAGCTTAAATAAAAAAAAGTGCAACAAAAAATGACTTATAAACCCATAATTTCAAAGTTTATAAGTCATTTTGTCTAAAATTTTAATGGTAACGACAATCGTGACGAGTCGCGATTGGAGTGGTCTTCACAGTGAAGCCAAGCATAGCGAAGGCTGAACTGATGAAGAACCTTATGCAGGGAACAAGCCTAATACGATTGAATAATGAGTATTAGGCTTGTGACTCGCACTTACTTTTTAAATCTTTCAACCAATTCATCGAAAGTAACTTCTTCTTGGTCTCCTGTCTTCATATCCTTTAATGGTAACGACAATAGCAATGAGTTGCTATTGGAGTGGTCTTCACTACGAAAACGACCGCAGGGAAGTTTGAGTAGATGAAGAACCTTATGCAGGGAACAAGTCTGATACGATTGAATAATGAGTATCAGACTTGTGACTCGCACCTATTTCTTAAACCTTTCAACCAACTCATCAAAGGTTACGTCAACCTGATCCCCAGAGTGCATGTTTTTCAAACTATATTTTCTAGACTTTATTTCTTCTTCGCCAAGAACTATTACATAGTCAACCTTTGTTTGGTCTGCATACTTAAATTTCTTCTTTAATTTTGCAAATTCTGTGTAAACAGAAACTCTTACTCCCTTTTCCCTAAGTTCACTTAGAAGTTTTATTCCATCATGAACGCAGTCATCCATTGGGATGATCAATAAATCAACTAAGGACTTTTCTTCACTAGAAATTATCTTTGCTTCATTTAATTGGTAGAAAAGTCTTGAAAGTCCAATGGAAATTCCAACTCCTGGAAGAGTTTTGTCTGTATAGTAACTTGCAAGGTCTTCATATCTTCCACCAGAGCAAACTGATCCAATCTTTGGATAATTATCAAGAGTAGTTTCGTAAACTGTGCCTGTGTAGTAGTCAAGTCCTCTTGCTATTTTTAGGTCGATATCGAAGCAGTCTTCGTCTATTCCAAAATCTCTCATGTATCCAATAACTTGTGTAAGTTCATCAAGACCTTCTTGGAAGATTTCGTCTTCAATTTTTAGGTCTCTTAATTGTTCAAGAATTTCATCTACTGTTCCGTCAATTTTTATAAATTCTAGGATTTTTTCTCCAGAATCTCTTCCTATTCCATTTTCGCCTAATTCTTCAAGAACTTTTTCTTCCCCAATCTTGTCTAGCTTATCAACTGTCCTCAAGACATTCATTGAGTCTTCAATGCCAAGTGATGAGAAGAAGCCCTTTAAGATTTTTCTATTGTTTAGGTGGATTGTAAAATCTGTAAAACCCAGGTCTTTAAAAGTGTGGAAGATTACAACTGGAAACTCTGCATCATTTACAAGGGAAAGTTCTCCCATCCCAATTGTGTCAATATCACATTGGTAAAACTCTCTAAATCTTCCCTTTTGAGCCTTTTCTCCCCTGTAGACCTTTCCTATTTGATATCTCTTGAAAGGAAAGGATAAGTCGTTCATGTGCTCTACAGTGTATCTTGCTAGGGGAACTGTTAAATCAAACCTAAGGCTCATGTCTGTGTCGCCCTTTGAGAACCTATAGATTTGTTTTTCAGTTTCTCCACCGCCTTTTGCAAGTAGGACTTCAGATTTTTCTATAACTGGAGTATCTATTGGCAAAAAGCCGTGCTTTTCAAAATTTTTTCTTATAATGTCTTTCATCTCGTTAAAGAGAATTTGATCCTTTGGTAGTAGTTCCATAAAACCTGGAAGGGTTGATGGTTTTACAATTGTCATAATATCACTCCTGTTTGTTAATTTAGTATTTCTTCTTATTAATTATTTTTATTTTATCACATTTATAAGTCTTTTTGTACTTTTGTATGATAATATGAGAAAGTTTTTCCAGGCCTTCTTTATCTTTTAATAATCTATAATTTTTAAAAAAATTCCTATTGGTCTTTGACTTGATAAGTCTTATCGTTTATACTTATGGAGTTAATAAATTTAAAAATATTTTTTGGGAGGAAAAAATATGGAAAGAATTGTAATCGAGTTCGGCATGTTCGAAACTCTACTACTTGGCGTATTAGCCATTTATCTGGGCGATTTCATGAGAAAGAAATTCCCTGTCCTAGTTAAGTACTGTCTGCCTTCAGCCGTAGTTGGTGGCACTATTGTATCTATTATAACTATGATTTTATACTACGCAGGCATTATGGAACCTAACTTTGACTTTAAGACAGTTAACACTTTATTCTATTGTCTATTCTTTGCGGCTAGTGGAGCTGCAGCCAGCCTTTCACTTTTAAAACAAGGTGGAAAGCTAGTAGTTATCTTTGCAGCCTTAGCTGCCCTACTTGCTGCTTGTCAAAACGCAGTTGCACTTGGGGTTGGTAATGCTATGGGAGTTCATCCACTAATCTCAATGATGACTGGTTCAATCCCTATGACTGGTGGACACGGTAACGCAGCAAGTTTCGCACCAATAGCTGTTAAAGCTGGTCAATCTGCTGCTATGGAAGTTGCTATTGCATCTGCAACTTTTGGACTAATTGCAGGTTCACTTATTGGGGGACCTTACGGTAACTTTATAGTTAAAAGATTTGGATTCGAAAATCCAGAACTAGACAATCAAGATACAACTATTGTTGATACTGCTAAGACTGTTATGATGAACAAGAAGACAATGGTTTCTTCTGTCAATATGTTGGTCTTTGCTTGTGGTCTTGGTCAATTATTTTTCTTAGGTCTACAAAAGACTGGAGCTAATATTCCAATTCACGTTTGCTCTATGCTTGGTGGTATCCTTGTAAGAGTCTTTCTTGACAAGACTGGAAGATCCGAAGATTCACTTCTTGAAGCAATTGACACTGTAGGAGATTTCTCTCTTGCACTATTCGTATCAATGTCAATTGTAAGTATGAAGTTGTGGCAACTTGCAGACCTAGGACCTCAACTAATTGTACTTCTTCTTGCACAAATTGTTCTTGTTCTAGCATTCACATACTTCTTGTCATTTAGACTACTTGGCAAAAACTACGATGCAGCTGTTATGGCAGTAGGTCACCTTGGCTTCTCAACAGGAGCTGTTCCAGTTTCTATGACTACAATGAAGACAGTTTGTGACAAATATAGATTTTCTAAACTTGCCTTCTTCGTTGTTCCTGTAATTGGTGGTTTTATTTCAAACTTTACAAATGCACTAATTATTACAAAATTCTTGGACATCGCTACAAAAATGGGCATGGGTATGTAATTTAAATTAAATATTTCTTGAATTTAAAATTATATTAATTTATAAATTTGAGCATGAAAAAAGGGCTATAGTGAAAACTATAAGCCCTCTTTTTTGATTATTCTATTTATTTATAAAAATTTTATTCTTAGTAAAGTCCTGAAGTTTTTTCAGAAGTATCAATGAAGATATTCTTAACTTGAGAGTAAGCATCAAGCATCATCTTGTGGTTTTCTCTACCAATACCAGATTTTTTGTAGCCGCCAAAAGGTGCTCCTGCTGGAAGTTGGTTATAAGTGTTAACCCAAACTCTACCAGTTTCGATTCCTCTTGCAACTCTTATTGCCTTGTTGATGTCTCTTGTCCAAACAGCTCCCGCTAGACCATAGTCTGAGTCATTTGCCATCTCAATAACTTCATCTTCGTCTTTGAACTTGATAACAACTGCAACTGGTCCAAAGATTTCTTCTCTTGCAACCTTCATGTCGTTGTCAGCATTTGTTATAAGAGTTGGCATAGTGAAGTAACCATTTTCTGTGCCATTCTTTGTAGCTTTTTCTCCACCAACTGCAATAGTTGCTCCTTCTTTTCTCGCAACTTCTACATAACCAAGTACTTTTTCAGTTTGTGATTTGTTAACTTGAGCTCCAACTTGTGTGTCTTCTTCCCAAGGTAGTCCAACTTTTATATTCTTGAATTTTTCAATTGCCTTTTCAACAAATTCATCATAGATATCTTCATGAACGAAAACTCTTGAACCTGCACAGCATACTTGACCTTGATTAAATAGGATACCCATAGCAAGTCCATCTATTGCAAGGTCCATGTCACAGTCATCAAAGAAGATATTAGCTGATTTACCACCAAGTTCTAGAGTAGCTGGAATTAATTTTTCTGCTGCAGCTTCTGCAATCTTGTATCCAACTTCTGTTGAACCAGTGAAGGCAAGTTTTGAAAGTCCTTCATGGTGTTGTAGGTATTCACCAGACTTAGATCCAGATCCTGTTACAACGTTGATAACTCCCTTTGGCACAACATCTTTTATCAACTTCATAAGTTCTAGAAGTGAAAGAGAAGTTGTTGAAGATGGTTTAATTACAACTGCATCACCTGCTGCTAGGGCTGGGGACAATTTCCATGCTGCCATTAGGAATGGGAAGTTCCATGGAATAATTTGTCCAACAACTCCAAGGGGTTCACGAAGAACAATTGATAGAGTGTTGCCATCAATAGCATTTGCAGTACCTTCTTCAGCTAGGATTGCTCCTGCAAAGTATCTAAAGTGTTCAGATGCTAGTGGAATATCAATATTTCTTGTTTCCCTAATTGGCTTACCATTATCAAGAGTTTCAACCATAGCAAGATGGTCGGCATTTTCATCTATTATATCTGCAATCTTGTTTAAGATTTTTGCTCTTTCGTATCTATTTGTCTTCTTGTATTCATTGAAGCCTTCCCAAGCTGCCTTAACAGCCTTGTCTACATCAGCTTCAGATGCTTGAGCAATTGATGCTAGTTTTTCGCCATCAGCTGGACAAAATACATCTAAACTATCTCCATTTTCACTTTCTACAAATTCTCCGCCAATAAATAGGCCATACTTTTTATCTAAATTAATGTTTGGTTTTGTCATATTACACTCCTTATTTTACTTTAATGTAACATATAAAGCTTTCATATAAGAATTACCCCTCATAATTAATTTAAAACTTCTTGAAGTAGATTTTTAATTTTTTACTTAGAGAAAATTATAAGCTTTCATCCACTAAAAAAAGACTCTTCATGAGCCCTTTTTTATAAAAAATCTAATTGATTTTCTTTATCAAATTTACTTTAAGTATCCCATTCTAAATATAAAATTTCTCCCTTGTCTTCATCAAGTATTAGGGCTACGAAATTTCCATACATTCCTGCAAAAACATATTCTGAAGTCGGTTTAAAATAAATTTCATTGTTTAAATCAAGAGAAAGATCAAATCCTCTCTTTTTAATTTGTAAGTAACAGGTTTCTATTTGGGATAGTTTGTTATCATCCTTTGCAACATAATAATCTTTTAAAGACTTTTTTATCTCTTCACTATCATTCTTGTCAAAGGAAAATAAAATTGCAGCCTCTCCATCTCCGTGGAAGCTTGGCTCCTTATAAAGTTCTCTTTCTCTCTTCACAGACTTAGGAAGTCTAATCCCAAATTCATTTTCCACTTCTTTTACTGCCTGGTCTCTTGGGTCAGACAAGAAGTATAAAAGAGGTATTGCAGCGAGAAAAATTATAAACATTACAATTAAAACTCTTTTAAATTTTTTATCCTTCATCTTCATCACCCTCGTAGCGTAAAATATCTCCAACCTGACAATCCAAGACCCTACAAATTTCTGAAAGTGTGGAAAATCTTATGGCTCTTGCCTTATTTGTCTTCAAAATAGAAAGATTGGAAAGACTTATTCCAACTTCTTCAGATAATTCTGTCAAGGTCATCTTATTTTTTGCAAGTTCAACATCTAAGTCAACAATTATTTTTCCCATAGGCCACCTCAAATCGTAAGATCATTTTCTTCTTTTAGGGTAATCCCCTCTTTAACAAGGTCACACAAGAGAAGAAAAATTTGTCCAACAAGCATGGATCCAAGACCAGTCCCAATAAAAAATAAATTTGTTATGGACCCGTCAAGGTTAAAGTTTGTGTAAATAATAGATAAGATTGACAAGAGAAAAATTCCTATAAAAGATAGGGCAACCACTTGAAGATCAAGTAAGGTCTTGCTTTCAAAAACCCTGTCCTCTCCATAATTTTTTAATGCCAAGAGTCCAAAGACTAGGGCAAGGATAAGACCCAAGATCATGGCTTGGCACAAGACCATCATGGGATACCTCATATTCATAAACATAGGGTAGATTCCTGCCATTATACCAGAAAATTTATAAACTCCATAGAGGCCAGCACTTAAGATTAAAATAGCAAGTATCAAAAGTCCTCCAATAAATTTAACTCTAAAAGATTTCATAACTTCCTCCTTTTTCTAAATTATATGAAAATATCTTATGATTGTCAATAAATATTTATTGTTTATCAATAAATAATTGTCGAATAATAATAATAAAATAAGATATTAAAATTTTCCATAAAAAAATCTGTGGCAAAAACCACAGACTTTTAATAATAAAAATTATAAAACTTATTTATTTTTCTTCATTTCGTTTTTTAAGGCAGTTAATTCTTTCTTTAATTCTTCAAGCTCTTTCTTAAGTGCCTCATCGGCTTCAATTTTCGCCTTTTGATTTTCTTCCTTTAATTTTGCAACTTCTTCTTTTAGGGCCTTAATCTCTTTTTCAGAATCATTTTTTATCTTAGTTACTTTTCTCTCTAGGCTTGATTTTGATTTTTTTACGTCATAAAAATCCTTAGAAAGATCTTGAATATCACGCATAAATTCTTCTACATCCTTTGCTGTTGCAATAGGAAATTCTGCTAATTTTTCTGAAAGTCTTTCCTTGTAGAAATCTTTATTTTTTTCTACAATATCTAATACTTCTTGGACTTTTTCCTTGTAGTCACTAGAATTTATAAGCTCCTTGTAGGCCTTTTCAAAATTATTCATATAGAATCTGTAGAAATCTGAAAAGTCCTCTAATGATCCTTCTGTTTCAAGTCCTTCAATATAAGCTCTTTGAGCCTTTAGGGCAGTTTCTTGATTTTTCTTTTCTAGGAAGAGGTTAAAGTCTAATAATTTTACTTGTAGTTCAAGATAATTTTCTAAATCCTCTTTAGACTTAGCTTTTTCCTCTTCGCTTATGCCAATAGTTGGCATTTCATACATCTTGTCAATAATTCCTTGGTAGAAATTCTTTACATCTTCAACTAAAATTTCTGGCCTATTATTTATAGCTTCTTCATAAAAATCAATTGATCTCTTTGAATTTTCAATAGCTGGTCTTATAAATTTTTCTAAATTAAAGTTTTCTAGCACAGCGTAATAAGAATCAGGTATTAACTTGTAGAAATATTTTTTGGACATCTCTACTAATTCGTCACTGTAAAGTTCGAATAATTCAATTAATTTGTTTTGTGCAGCCACAAGATCAAGGTCCTTGTAAAAATCACCATAAGCAAGGTAAAGCTTGTTCAAAAATTCCATATTCTTCTTGTAAGCATCAATAGCATCCTCATATCCTGGCACTCTTAAGAAGAATTCCTTAAAATTATTTTCAAAATTTTGGTTAAACTTATTATAATCCTTTAAAAAGTCCATTGGATTTTTAAAATTATTCATATACATATTTGAGTAAAGGGGATTAAAAGCTCCAAAGTTAAAAGAATCCATAAACTTGCCATAGGCTTCCTTTTGGTTTTCAAAAATATTTTTTTGCATCTCCATCATATCTTCAAAAAATTTTTTATTATACATTTTGCCCTCCTTTTAACTAACATTACACTTCTACAATATTTAATTTAACATGATACATTAATAGTTTAATATAGTCAAGTAAAATTTCGATTATTCTCAGCATTTTTTAAAATTTTACATATTATTTACTTATCCTAAATTCTTTCTTATTATATTGTTACCCATTTTTAGGATATTATTTTATATTTCGTAACAAATTTTATTTAATTCAATCTTTTAGTAAAAAAGATTATTTTAATCATAAAAAGTGTTCATACTTCGCCTAATTAACAAGCTTCCTTTATAATTTTTGGTCCTTATGTTATAATGTAGGTAAGAAAAAATTTTAATTAGGGGGAGGACGTACATATTATGGAAAAACCTTGGGAGTTTGATGATTTTATTTTTGACGGTGATGTTCTAAAGGGCATGACAAGAAAGGGCAAAGACAAAATCAAAAATGAAGAATTATTTGATATGGTAGTGCCTACTGAAGGACCTGACGGAACTAAGATTAGAGTTATTGGAGAACAATGCTTCTTCAGAAGAAAACTTAACTCTGTTGTAATTCCTGAAACAGTAGAAGAAATTCAATACGAAGCTTTTGGTGTTAACAACCTTACTGAAGTAGAAATTCCTGATGCAGTTAAGAAGATTGACGCTTATGCTTTCTACAGAAACAAATTAACTGACGTTAAGTTACCAGAAGAAGTTGAATTTATTGGCGACAATGCTTTCTCACTAAATGAAATCGGTGAAATTGCAATTCCTGATACAGTTGAATTCATTGGCGTAAGTGCTTTCTACAAGAACAACCTTACAGAAATTGAATTACCTAAGAACATTAAGGAAATCGACATGTATGCATTCAGAAAGAATAACATCCATGAAGTTCATATTCCAGCTGGTATCGAAAAACTTGACCACAGAGCTTTCGAAGAAAACACTGTTGTTAAAGAAGACTAATAATTAATTATAAACTGTTGCTTTCGGGCAACAGTTTTTTTATTGTCATTTTTTATTATCCAAGCACTTGTCATACTTATTTGAAATCTTTTTTATAAGGAGTTCTTCTTATTATACTACTTTAAAAAAATTCCAACTTATCCTAACTTAAGTATTCTAATTTAACTTATACAGTTTAGTATTTCACAATCATCTTAAATCAAATTAATATTTCTTTAAAATACCAAACTCTTTTTTTACAATTTATGAAAGATAGTAAGATCTTAAATCTATTTTATTTAAAATATTAAAAACAATATTGAGGATAAAGACTTTTTCTAAACCTTTATCAACCACATTTTTATAAATCATATCTTATAAAGCTTTAAGACTCTTGAAATAATTTTTCTCATTTTTTTATACTTACATTAAAAAACTGCTGCTTGTGAGCAACAGTTTAAAATATATTTTACATTTCTATATTTCTTCCAATCCCCTTTTCCTTGGCAAGTTGGTAGATTCTTTCTCCCGCCACAAGATCAAGACCTGCAAAGCCAACGGTCTTAAACCATGTGATTTCATCTTTAGACTCCCTGCCCACTTCTTTTCCAAGAAGGAGGTCCCCAAGTTCATGTTCAATTTTTTCTTTAGAAATCTTCCCTTCACTAATTGGGATTATGACGTCGCCTGCTTCTTCAATTACACCTTCATTGGTGTCAGTGAAAATCTTGTCAGCCTTTACCAATAGTTCTGGAGGAGTCTCCTGCATGTCTGGTGTATAGGATCCAACACTATTGATATGTACGCCCTTCTTCACCTTATTACCGTCAAAGACAGGCCTCTTAGCAGTTGTCACAGTGGTTATTATGTCTACTTCTCCTATAACTTCATCAGAATTCGCAATAGGGATAATTTCTGCTCCATATTTTTTTAATCTTTCATTCATTTCTTCTGCAAACTTCTTTGCTCTTTCATAGTTCACATCACATACATAGGCTTTTTCTATGTCTCTTACTGCTAGGACTGCCTCAAGCTGAGTTGATGCTTGGCCACCAGTTCCTATTAATAGAAAAGTTTTTGCATCCTCATTGGCTAGAACTTCTGTGGCTGCACCTGAAACTGCTCCAGTCCTTAACCTTGTAAGAATTGTTCCATCAAGAATTGCCTTCACAAATCCATTTTCCTTGTCAATTAAAATCATTGTGGAAGGAGCGCTAACTAGACCCTTCTCAATATTTTCTGGATAGATATCGATTATCTTCATTCCAAGAGCATTCTTGTCCTTGATGAATCCCGGCATAAAAATTGCAGTACTTGATGAGCCTTTATCCACGTCAATTACAGTTCTTAGTGGTATATCTGATCCACCATTACTGTAGTTTTTTAGAGCTTCCTTATCTGCTTCAATTATATCTTTAATGTCAACTGCCTCTAAAATATCTTCTTCTCTTAAAATTAAAATTTCCATAGTTACCTTCTTTCTTTATATTTTTTATCAAATTTTATAAAATCTATATCCTAAAACTTTTAATATTATAGGCTAATTCTCCTAGTAATTTTAATTTTATCATATAGGCCATCTTTTACAATTATGTCTCTTTATTTCAATTTGTTTTTGTCTTAATCTGTTAATTAACATCCATTAGTAATTTATAAATTTTTTATTCTTCAACGTTTAAGTAATAGGTAATTTTAAAATAATAAAATAACAATAAATTCTTCTCTAATAAATTCTTGCTTCTTATCAGTTATTTATATCCTCATACTTATTTATAAGATAATAATTATCTGCAATCTCGCAATTATTTACAATCTTATAATTTTCTATAATCTCGTAATTTTTGATAATCTCTTAATTTACCCTAATTTTATAAAACCTTTAGTAAGTTAATTTCAAAATTAAATAAAAAAAGACGCCGATCACTCAGCGTCTCAAAAATTTATATTATTTTATTACATTCTATTAAGTTGAACCATTTCGTTAAATGTTTCAAGTTGAGTCTTAGCTTGACCGAAGTCAGTCATTTGTTGGTCATAACCAAGTTTGATTAGTGGAATACCAGCTTTTTCGTAAGCTTGTTTTAGTGATGGATATTCCATTTCTTCTGTATCGTTGAATGTCATCATGAATAATAGACAACCATCAGCGTCGTTATCAAGAGCTAGGTCAACAACATATTTTGGTCTCTTCCAAATGTCTGGGTCGTAAAGAATTGGATCTTCGTCCATTCTTGCAAATTGGTCAGCAAGTGCCATGTATGGATCTTCGATTGATGTATCAACGTCAACCTTGAATCCTCTTGATTCAGCTGCAACGTCATCTGCAACTACACATACGTTAAAGTTATCAAGAACTTCTAGAAGTGCAGGGTTATCAGTGATAACACCAGAAGTTACTACTCTTGGTCCCTTACATTCTTCTTTTGGCATAGCCTTAAGAGCTTCAATAAGTTCTTTTAGCATCTTGTTGTGTTCGTCTTTTAGCATGTGGTGTGATGCTTTAAGAACATTACTTCTGTCAGATGCTTTAATAGTTTGTGAATAGTCTCCACAAAGTTTAACGAATTCTCTCTTAAGAGCTCTGTTTTCGTTGTAAACTTCGAAAGCCTTCTTAAGGTTTTCGTCAGTTATCTTAACGTCACAGATTTCTTCAAGTCTTTCAGCAGCTTGTTTGAAGATTTTAGCGTTGTATGTTTTACCAAATTCTTCTTTTCTGTGTTGTGCGTGGTTTAAGAATACCATAGGGATTTCTCTACCTACAGAAACTTTGTAGTTTTGAGAGAATGGTCTTAGTGTATCATCAAGAGTTGTAATCATTGATGCGCTAAGTCCGTCTAGTGATCCGTCAAGACCCATTTCTAGACATCTAAGTGCTAGTGAGTAATAGAATGTTGGGAAATATTCTTTTGCCTTATCAATTGGGCCTTGTCCTCCCCAAACTCCAAATGGAACAAGTCCACCTGCATAGATAATTTCTTCAGGTGCGTAGTAAGGGAATACACCAACTACTTTTTTACCTTGATCAAGGTACTTGTCGATTTGTTCTCTTCCATTTTCTGCTATATGTTTAAATTCTTTTAATAATTCTTTTATATCAGTCATTTTGCACCCCTATTAAATTGTAGTCTTAGACCAATCAGTTTCTTTAGTGTTTTCGAAGTTAGTGTAGATGTCTTCGCCCTTAGCGATTCTATCTGCCTTTCTTTCGTTCATGATTTCAACTAAACCTTGAACTCTTGTCTTGTATTGTTCTTGAGAGAAGTTTCTTTCGTCAGCTTGGTCACCGTCAAAGTGAACTACTGGGATGTCAAGGTCTTCTCTCCATCTTCTTTCGATTTCAGGCATTGCTCCTGACCATGGCTTACAAGATCTATTGTAGTTAACAAGTGCTCCAGAAACTCCGTTTTCTTTAGCCATTGTTTCTCTCCATTCAACACCGTCTTCGATACATACTGAACAAGGTGCCTTACAGTAAGCTGCAGCCATTTCTCTAACAGTTGTGTATTGGAAACCGAAAGCAGGTGCATATACTACTGCAGTTACGTTAACTCCATTTTGTTTTAATGGTTCAAATAGGTTTCTTAGTCCTGGCCAGCAAGGTATACCTTCAAATAGGATTCTGTGTTCTTCTGGGTATTCCCAAGTAGAAGTTCCTTCCTTAACTGATTGTTCATATTCTTCAGCTAGAAGTTCAAAACCTTCTGCTGCGTCAATTTCACATCTTGCAGCAACAATGTCTGCCATGTGGTTAAATAGGTCAAATCCAGAAAGTGGAGATGGTTCGTAAGCCATGTATGAACAAGCCTTTAACCATGCAGCAGCAGTTCTGTTTGCAATTTGACAAGCTTCTTCGAATTTCTTTTCATCAAACTTCTTACCAGTAAGTTTTTCAAGTTGGTGAATAGCATATTCGAATTGGCCCATTAAGTAATCAACTTTTTCTTCAGGTACATCAACTGTGTTTTGGAATGGAATGTCAATCATGATCATTGGAATGTCGTGCATTCTTGCAATGTTTTCATACCATTTAGTCATCATGTTACAGATGTTGTTACAGCAAAGTACGAAGTCTGGTTGTGGCATTTTTCTTGAGTCAGTTGGTTCTCCAGCTGCGTAAGCAAGTGAAATTCTTGCGTAACCACAAATGTCGTTGTCATATCCCATATCTTCAGCTGTTTGACAAAGTCTTAAACCGTCTTTTTTAGCTGCAGTTGTAGCTGCGTGGTTTTCTGGATATACAGCGTGTAGTCCAAATGCCTTTGCAAGCTCAATAGGGAATTTAGATGATGACCATCCAACTAGTTCTCCTCTTTTTTTAGCATCCCATGCTGCTCCGTAAACTCTATCTACTACATTTCTTAGTGCTTGAGCTGCAGGAATGTTTCCTTCGATTGGTCTTGGTTTTTTACCAGGTATTTTTTGAATTTTTTCAGCCATAGTTTACCTCCTAAAATAAATTATGCATTAGCCTTTTCTTCTTTTAATTTTTCCAATTTACACTTTTGATATCCAAATAGTGCTGCTCCAAGAGCACCATTTAGTTGACATAATGGTGAAGTGTGGATCTTATGTCCTGTGTTTTCTTCAAGAGCTCTTTGCATGCCCTTATTTAAAGCAACACCACCTGTAAATACTATGTCATCATTTAAACCAACCCTCTTTGCAAGAGAACCAACTCTTGCTGCTATTGATTGGTGAATCCCCTTAACTATATCTTCAATCTTCGTTCCACTTGCAAGTTGTGAAATAACTTCTGATTCAGCGAAAACTGTGCAAGTAGAAGAAATACTAACATCTTTAGTAGACAGCTCGTCTAATTCTTCTAGTTTGGAAACATCCACTTCAAGAACCTTTGCGATAACATCTAAGAATCTTCCAGTTCCAGCTGCACACTTATCATTCATAACAAAGTTTTCAAGCATACCATTGTCTCCAATTTTTAGAGCCTTGGCATCTTGTCCACCGATATCAATGATTGTACGCACATTTGGGAATAAGAAGTACGCTCCCTTAGCGTGACAGGAAAGTTCAGACATTTGAAAATCAGCCTCTTCTAATGAAGTTCTGCCGTATCCAGTAGCCATAACATAAGATATGTCCTCTCTTGTCAAGTTAGCACTCTCAAGAGTTTCTTTTATTGTTCTTGACGGTCCACTAGTTCCAGCTCCTACATCTATACAAGAGCTTGAAATAATTTCTTTACCATCTTTCAAAATAATACTCTTTGAAGCAGTCGAACCAATATCGACTCCCATTGTATAAATAGCTTCTGCCATACAATCTCCTCTTTAATTAAAACTAATATCTTACTCTTCTTAATTCTACTATACTTATGTATCTTTGTCAAAAAGGCACAGGGCCAAGAAGTTGAGTTTTCTGGGCTTCTATGGACTTGAGACTTTACTATTTATATCTTTAGAATACTATTCTTTACTTATAGTAAGGTAAATTGTCATGTACAAAAATATTGGATAATCCTTTTGAGATTATCCAATAAAATTGTCATATTTTTATATTATTTAATATTATTTAGTCTGTCGTAATCTCTAATTATTCTTGGAGTAAGCATTTGATGAACTGGACAAATAGATTCTGGATCTTGGTACACACTTTCAGTGAAAGCGATGATGTAGTTTCTCCATAGATTCATATTTACTATTTCGTCTACTAGACCATACTTAGCACAAGAGAATGGTTTTGATTTTTCAGCATAATCTTGAATTAAATCGTTCATCTTGTCAATTGTAGGTTGTAGGTCTTTACCAGCCTTTTTATCCTTAGCAAGTCTTCTAGAGTACATTGCTGTAGCTGCTGTTTCTCCATTCATTACGTTGATTTCAGTTGCTGCAGAACCTAGTGAGAATGCGTTAGTGTCATTTCCTTGAGGTCCACCAAGTACATAGTGAGCTGCTGCAGTACCCTTTCTCATTGTAATTTCCATTTGTGGAAGATTAGAGTTTTGGATTGAGTAAATTAGTGATTGACCAAGTCCTAGTAATTCAGCCTTTTCTGCATCATCGCCTACGTCGATACCAGTAGTATCTTGTAGCCAGATAATAGGAAGTCTGTCTCTAGCACATAGTGTCACGAATTCGTTCATCTTTATTAGACCTTGTCTATAAAGTTTACCACCAATAGAGATGTGTTTTGGATCATTGTAGTATTCTGGATAGCCCATTAATAGACCTTGAACGTTAGCTACAACACCAACTAAAAGTCCGTTAACTTTTGCAAGTCCAGTTACCATTTCTCTACCGTATCCCTTTTTGTATTCCATAAATTCAGAACCGTCAAATAGTCTTGAAATTACGTCATAAACGTCATATGCTTTTTTACCATTTTGTGGAATTATTGAGTACATGTCGTTAGGGTCATATAGTGGATTCTTTGGATCGTCTACTCTGAAGAATTCTCTTTCATATTTAGGAAGCATTGAAAGATACTTTCTAATACCTTCAAGAACTCCTTCTTCTTCAACGTAGCATTCTCTCATGAAACCAGTTTGTGCGAAGTGAACGCCAACTGATCCTGGAGGAGTTGTTTTCTTAGCATTTGCAGTTTGGTCTGCAATTTGGTTAGCTCCTTCTTCGTCGATATATCCCTTAGGATTCATACCGCCAAGGATTCCAGCTCCACCAACAGCCATGTTTGCATCTTTGTGTGCAACGATGATTGTAGGTGAAATTGAGTGGTATCCACCACCTGCTGGGTTAGTACCATAGATACCAACAATTACAGGAACTCCACATTGGTTAAGTCTTGAGTTTCTGTAGAAAGGAGTACCTCCACCACGTCTATTTGGATAAACTTTTTCTTGTTCGTCAAGTTTAACACCAGAACAGTTTAGGATATAAACTAGTGGAATTCTAAGTCTTTCAGCAGTGTCTGATGCTCTTAGAAGGTCATCAGCTTGTCCTGCAATCCAAGCACCTGCAAGTTTCTTGTTATCGCTGGCAACAATGTAAACCCATCTGTCGTCAACTTTAGCAAGTCCCTTTACGATACCAGTAGTACCGTGATCATTTTCACCAGGATTGTAAATTGTGTTTAGTGGGCACCATGTACCTTCATCGATAAGTTCAGCAATTCTTTGAAGTGCTGTCATTTCGCCACGTTCATTTACTTTTTCATCTGGTTTACCAGCGGAAAGAGCCTTTTCAGCGTATTCTCTGATTTCTTCTTCAATTTCTCTTAGTTGATTGAAGTTTTCTTCATCTACTGCTTTTAAAGGATTTCCAATTGTCTTCATATTTTGGAAATATGAAGCAAGTGAATATTGTGCCATTTGTCCTCCTATATTATTCTTCAACAGGCTTCTTTATGAAAGCTTCGCCTGGGTCTATTTCTTCTCTAATTAATTTGATTACATCTTCGTCTGGTGCTTCAAGTTCAACTGCACGAGAAACGTCAATGTCAAATCCTGTATTTTCAATTACATCTTCTGGAGATGAAGATGGATAATATCCTGCAAGATACATTTTCTTAGTATCTTCATCAAACTTAAGGATACCCTTATCTGTTACAACCATTTGTGGTCCAACATTTTCAGGAATACCTACTCTAGTTCTTCCACCAGGGCCATCTATCCAACCTGGAGAAGTGATGTAGTCGATTTTTTCCATGAATCTTCTCTTTTCGTGTTGCATCATGATAATAGTATTTACATAAGTTGCAATACCGTTAGCTCCACCAGATCCTGTGAATCTAGTCTTAGGGTGGTGGTAGTCACCGATTACTGTAGAGTTAACATTTCCGTATGGGTCAATTTGAGCTCCACCGATAAATGCGATCATTCTCTTCTTGTCGTGTTTCCATTCGTTAGCTTGGAATCCAACGTATGTTGCGTTTGTCCAGTGAACACCACAGTGTGCCATAAATCTGTTGTCACCAACTGATCTTGGAACTTCGATTGGGTCACAGTCCATTAGTCCTGATTCTACGATTAGGTAGCAGTTAGGAGCATAAACTGCCTTTGCAAGAGAAGCACCAATTAGTGGTAGTCCTGTACCTACAATTGCGATTTGACCATCTTTAATTTGTCTTGCAATTGTAACTGCTTGCATTTCTTTATTAGTATAGTTGTCGTATCTAGCCATTATTTTTCTTCTCCCTTCTTTAGTACGTCAGTTGCGTATCCAAATCCTGGAACATCCTTAAGTCCAATTACTCTAGTTGCACCTAGTTTGTTAAGGTATGCATCGTGATCTTCAACTCCGTACACCCATTCGTCTAAGAATGCATTGAAATCTTCTTCTGTCTTTGATTTAACATTGTACATCTTGTAGAAATCAGCATCATAGTCGTAGTATTTGTAACATTGTGAAGGGTGAGCTCCAAATGGCGCGTGAACTACTGCATCAACACAGAATCCTGGAATTTTGTTTTCGTCAGCGTTGAATTTCTTAATGTATTCGTCACTTACAAGTTCTTCGCAAGTTACGATAACTTTTTTAGCTGCGATTGCAATGTCAACATCGTGGAATGTGTTTCCAAGAATTCTTGTAGTTCCATCTGGAGAAGCCATTTGTACGTGAATTACTGCAGTATCAATTTCTGGAACTGGTGCTGCAACTAATTTTTCACCTTTCTTGAATGGGTTTTCAACATAGATGAATTTGTCATCTGGAAGTTTGTCGATTTTTTGTCTTTCTTCTTTAGAGATACCCCATTCGTCTACTAAACTTGAACCCATCATAAGTCTAACTGGTAGGTATGGAAGGCCAAGTGCAGCTGCGTGAATTCTTTGCATTTCAACGTCTTGAGAGTAGTCTTCCATTAGAAGTTCTCCCTTTTCAACTGCTGCTCTAAATCTTCTTGATACGTTTGTATATCCTGAGTTAGCAGTGTAGCAATTTATGTATGCTTTCACTCTGCCAGCTCCAATTAGTGTGTCCCAGTCCCCTCCTGCAGGTCCTGCTTCAACGATAAAGTCCTTTTGTCCTTGACGTAGGATTTCGTTTACTGCTGCGTAAGGCTTTCTGTTTGTTGTGAATCCCCCAAAAGAGATTACATCGCCATCTTCAACATATTTTGCTATGGCGTCTTTAAGATTCATTACTTTACTCAAGTTAAAACCTCCTTATTGTTCCATATATAACTTGATTGCATAAATATTCAGCTCACGATGGAGCTGAATGAATTAATGACTAAATAGAATTAAGAATGTACCTGCTGCTACGGCTGAGCCAATAACTCCCGCAACGTTAGGTCCCATTGCGTGCATTAGTAAGAAGTTAGTAGGATTGTATTTTCTACCTTCAACTTGTGCAACACGCGCTGCCATTGGTACTGCTGATACACCAGCTGATCCAATTAGTGGATTAATTTTTCCACCTGTTACTAAATATAAAATTTTACCAAATATAACACCGCCTGCTGTTGCAAAACAGAATGCCATAAGTCCTAGAGCAATAATTTTAATTGTTGCTGGTTGTAGGAAAGTTGTTCCGTCTGCTGTAGCCCCTACTGTTACACCAAGCATGATAGTAACAATGTTCATAAGAGCATTTTGTGCAGTGTCTGATAATCTATTAACTACTCCAGATTCCTTAAATAGGTTTCCAAGCATTAGCATACCAAGAAGTGGTGCTACGTCTGGAAGAAGTAGTGATGTGAAAAGTACAACTACAACTGGGAAAATTACCTTTTCTAGTTTAGTTACTTTTCTTAGTGATGTCATAACTGTTTTTCTTTCTTTTTCAGTAGTAAGTGCCTTCATGATTGGCGGTTGAATCATAGGGATAAGCGCCATGTATGAATAAGCTGCTACTGCTATTGGTGCAAGTAAGTGTGGTGCTAGTTGTGATGTTGTAAAGATAGCTGTTGGACCATCTGCTCCACCTATAATAGCGATTGATGCTGCTTCTGAACCTGTAAATCCAAGTTTAACAGCAATAATAAAGGCAATGTAAATACCAATTTGCGCTGCTGAACCTAAAATAAGAGAAATAGGGTTTGCAATAAGTGGTCCGAAGTCAGTCATTGTACCAACACCCATGAAGATTAGACATGGGAATAAGTTTGACTTAACACCATTATACATAATAGCTAGAACACCTGATGATTGCCAAGGGTCTGCTACATCCATTAGGCCTGCTAGTGGTAAGTTTCTTAAAAGCATACCAAATGCAATAGGAAGAAGTAATAGTGGTTCGTATTCTTTTTTAACTGCTAAATAAATTAATATGAAGGATACGATAAACATTACGACATTTTGCCATTGCAAGGCTGCGAACCCTGATTCGGCCAGTATTCCCTGTAATGTTTCAATTAACATAAGTTTTTGACCTCCCTATTATTGTACACTTGCTAGTACTGCGTCAGTATCTACTGTTTCTCCAGCTTTTACATTAAGTGTTACTGTACCTGCACATGGAGCTACGATTTCGTTTTCCATCTTCATAGCTTCAAGAATAAGAATTACATCTCCTGATGCAACTGTATCTCCATTATTAACATTAACTTTAAGAACAGTTCCTGGCATTGGTGCTACTACATCTCCTGCTCCGCCTGCTGGTGCTGCTGGTGCTGCAGGTGCAGGTGCTGGTGCTGGTGCTGCAGGAGCCGCTGGTGCTGCTGGAGCTGGTGCAGGTGCTGCTGCTTGAGGAGCTGGTGCTGCAGGTGCTGCAGGTGCTGCTGTTAATGATGCTGGTGTAAGTGATTGATATCCTCCACCAACTTTTTCAACTTCTACTTCAAATACTTTTCCATCTACTTTAACTTGATATTTCATTAATTTCTCCTTTTCATAAATAATAGAATAATTTAAAATAATTTATTTCTTTTCGTTTATAGATACGATTCTAAAACTTTCAACTTTCGATCTTTCTTGCATGCTGATAGCTCCAACTATTGCTGCTAAAAGTGCAGGGTCCATGGAATTATCAACTGGTGCTGCTGCTTTTGGTTGAGCCTTTTTAGCTCCTTGACTTGGTTTTTTATCGTCTTCCTTACCTTGTATAGCTCCAACTATCTTAGTAATAAGGGCAATTGCTATTAGTAAAGAAATAAGAGCCAAGAAAACTACGCAAAAACCTGTCAACGCTACGCCAAAGGCTTGCCCAAGGGTAAGATTAACATCTCCTAACATTATCACACCTCCCCAAGTGGTTTCATATTACGGAATCCATTCCAGCTTTTAGGAATATTATAACAAAGACCTTTAATTAATTCAATTAAAAAACTCTATGTATCATCGATTAATCAAAATCTTTTGCAAATTAATTATACATTAAATATTAATCAAAATAAAGGAAAGCCTTTTTAGGAAAATTCATAAGTTGAACAAATTTTAAATATTTTTAACTATTGATTACATTTGTTAAAAAAAGATTTAATTATAATTTATTTTCTCTTAAATTTTTATTTTATGGGCAAAATCTTTGACTAAGTGAAAATCCAAAAAATTTATTTTATTCTTTATCATATTAAAATCTGAAAATCTTATCTTTTTGTAAATTTTAATTGTCTTCTGATCTTTTTCTTTTTTCTTTCTATTATTTATAGATTGTTTTTGCTTTTTACTGATTAAGTTTTAAGTTTTTGCTAAATGTTTTTTAATTTTAATTTACTTACTCCTCGTGAGTTTGTTTTATGCCTTTAATTCTCATAAAACTTTTTTCACAAAAGGATTTTGAATTTTAAAAAGATTGCCAATGGCAAACTTTTTGATGTGTCATCAGCGAACTATAAAGTTTCAATAATTTTTAACTTCATAAAAATTTGTAAAGTTATAAAACTTTATGACTTTATAAAAAATTTTGAACTTACAAAAATCTGCAAGATTTAAAATAAAAATTCTCAACAAAAAAACTCCCAAGATTATCTTGGAAGTTCTCATCATAATATTATTTTAAATTTTTTCTATTAATATATACTTTTTATAAGGTAAGTAAGCCTAGGTGTTCCACTAAAATCTTTGTCCCCAATAAAATCAAGATTATTCCACCAGCAACTTGGGCCTTGTCCTTTAAGGCTATGCCAAAGAACTTTCCTATTTGAACCCCAGCAAAGGAAATTATAAAAGTTGTAAGCCCAATCACTAGGACTGCAAGAGAAATTCTTATTTTTAAAAAGGCAAAGGAGACTCCAACTGCCAAGGCGTCAATGGAAGTTGCAATAGCAAGCATAAAAAGATTTTTTATGTCAAGTCTATCTTCTTCCACAGGACAAGTCTTGTCTCTCGCATCTCTTATCATGTTAAGTCCAATTAGTCCAAGAAGGACAAAGGCAATCCAGTGATCTATTGCCTGAAGTTTCTCTGCAAAGATAGACCCCAAAAATATCCAATAAGAGGCATAAGTCCTTGGAAGACCCCAAAGAAGAGGGCTATCACAAGGGACTTTTCAAGAAAGTTTTTCTTAATTGCAAGCCCCTTACAAATGGCTGCCGCAAAGGCATCCATGGAAAGGCCAACTCCTATTAATAATACTGAAATAAAATTCATCTACACCCACCAATCATCACTTGTCACAAAAAAATAGATGCCTTAAAGCATCTATTTTTATCTTATTTTAAAATTATTTTAGCAATTCGTCTAATCTAGCCTTGTCGAATCCAACGATTTGTTCGTCATCAACACAAATTACAGGAACTCCTGTATATCCCATTGCCATTAATTCTTGTCTTGCTTCCTTGTCTGTTTGCACATTTTTTTCTTCAAAGGCAACTTCCTTATCCTTAAGATAGTCTTTTGCCATTGTGCAATAAGGACAAGTGTTACTTGTATATACTGTTACTTTACTCATTTTTATTCCTCCTCATTACAATTTCATTATACTCTAAGGTTCTTTAAAAAATCAAACCTTTTGACTTTCTTCTATAATAAATAACTTTTATAAGGTTTTATAAATTTTTATCTAAGAACTATAACTTATGCTCAGCATGTTCTAGTCCATCCTTAAAAATGCAGAGGACGTGATCATCATCAAGGGAATAGTAGGCCCTTCTCCCACGTCTTTTTACCTTGATTAGGCTTTGGGACCTAAGTAGGGCAAGTTGATGGGATATTGATGACTGACTCATGCCAAGTAGTTCAGAAATATCTGATACACATAGGGGCCCCTTCATCAAGGCATAAATAATTTTTATCCTAGTTGGGTCTGACAGGGCCTTAAAGATTTGGGATAAGTTACCTATTAACTTTTCTTTTTCATTGAAACTAGATATGTCCGTCTGAACTTCTTCAGGAATATCATCTATAAAATTGTCTTTCATAGTTTTCTTACCCCACACTTTTAAAGTTAACACTTAATACAATAAATTCTTCTAGGCTGAGGGTCTCTGCCCTTCTTCCTCCATCAATTCCACTGAGTTCAAGTGCTCTTTTTATTTCATCCTTGCTATAAGGGAGTCCTGAATTGGAAAAAGAGTTTATCAAGGTCTTTCTCCTAGTGGTAAAGGCTGCCCTAACTATTTTAAATAAGAAGTCTGTATCAAGGTCTTCTCTTTCCTTCATCTTTAAGTTGACAACTGCAGAGTCAACATTGGGCTTTGGCATAAAAACTGAGCTGGGAACTTGGAACTTGTACTTGCAGTCTGTGTAATAATTTATAAAAACTGAAAGTGATCCATAGTCCTTGTTACCAGGTTGAGCAGCAAGTCTCTTTGCAACTTCCTTTTGTACCATTACTGTTATAGAAATTAAATTAACTTTTGATAAAATCAACTTTTCTATAATTGGTGTAGTCACATAATAGGGAAGGTTAGCAACGACCTTAAAACCCTCGTCACCAAATTCTTCTTCAGCTATTTTTTTGAGGTCAAGGTCTAAAAAGTCTCCGTATATTACCTTTACATTGTCTATGTCCAAGGTTTCCTTATGAAGTTCTCTTAACTTTTCGTCAATCTCAACTGCCAAGACTTTTTTTGCCCTTAGGGCCAACTCCTCTGTCATGGTTCCAACTCCTGGACCAATTTCTAGGATGTTGTCATCTTCAGTAATTTCTGCTGCATCAGCAATTTTTCTTACTATATTTCCATCTATTAAAAAGTTTTGTCCCAGAGACTTTGTAAATCTAAAGCCATACTTGGAAAGAATTTCTGAAAGTTTGCTGGGTTTATATAATCTATCTATGGGAGTTCACTTCCTTCATAGCCTCTTCAAATTCTTCCCTTGTTATCCCAAAGGAATTTAATTTGCTAAGGGTCTTTTTTCCATTTCCATATCCTATCTTTAGGATTTCAGAAAGCATTTCACGTCTACTGCTTGCATCATCAGAGTTTATTAGGTCGTTCTTTATTAAGTCAGCCATGGTAAATTCTGTTGATTTTTCTGCTTTTGTTGCCCTTGCAGCCTTTAGGGCCTTTAGGATTTCCTCTGGAGAGGCATTTTCAACTCCAATATCCCCATGTTTTGTGGATACCCTTTGAGAAAGGTAGGCATGCTTGGCTGTGGGAATCTCATCAGCGATTCTCTTCCTAATTTGTGATCCCATATAGTCAGAGTCTGTGAAAATTATTATTCCCTTCTTCTTGTCCATTTCTTTTAAGAGATTTATTAATTTTCTTCCGAAAGCAAAGCCGTGAGTGGTTATAATTTCTGCATCAACTGCCTTTTTAATGGCAATTTCATCATCACGACCCTCTGCGACAATTACTTCTTTAATTGTCATCTTCATATTCCAAAAAACCTCTTTGTATTTTCTGCCGTTATCTTTTCCACTTCTTCTGGGTCAATTTGCCTTAGGTCTGCAATATATTGGCAGACAAACTTAACAAGTTTAGGCTCATTTCTCTTGCCCCTGTGTGGAACAGGTGTCATGTAAGGACAGTCTGTCTCAAGTAGGAGCCTATCAAGTGGAACCTTCTTTGCAACTTCCTTTGGAGTCTTTGCATTCTTAAAGGTAACTGCACCACCAAGGGCAATGTAATCCCCCATCTTCATATACTCTTCCATCATTTCAACTGATTGGGAGAAGCAGTGAATCAAGGCTGTGAATTCATATTTTTCGTGAGCCTCTTTTAAGATGTCAAAGGTATCCTTAACTGCATCACGAGAGTGGATGACAATATTTTTGCCAAGTCTTGCTGCAAGTTCAATTTGTCTTTTAAAGACTTCCTTTTGCACATCTCTTGGAGAGTTGTCGTAGTAATAGTCTAGTCCAATTTCTCCAAGAGCCATGACTTTTTCATTTTTTGAAAGTTCAATTAACCTTTCTTCCACCCCATCATCATAAGTCTTTGCCTCATGAGGGTGGACTCCAATGGCTGCATAAATATTTTCATACTTATTTGCAAGTTCCACCGACCTCTCAGATGATGGGAGGTCAGAGGAATTATTTATTACAAGTTCTATTCCATTATCGCCTAGGCTTTTGATTAGGCTATCTCTATCTTCATCAAAGGCCTGATCATCTAGGTGGACATGTGAATCTATCATCTTTTCTCCTAACTAATTTTTGCTCCTGATTTAAGGTCAGCTAAAGTTGATGCAAGGCTTAGGTTCTTTTCATCATCTTCTGCTGCAAGAATCATCCCCTTGGATTCAACTCCTCTTAACTTAATTGGCTTTAAGTTTACAATCATTAGGACCTTCTTGCCAATTAAATCTTCTTTTTTGTAGTAGTCCTTGATGCCAGATACAACTTGCCTATCCATGTCGCCAACTTTTAATTTTAATACAAAAAGTTTGTCAGCATTTGGATGGTCTTCTACATCAACAACTTCAGCCACTCTTATATCAAGTTTGTCAAAATCATCTATAGTAACTTCTTCTTTTATATCTTCTTTTTCTTTCTTATTTTCTTTCATAATTCTTGACTCTAATAAGGCTGTGTTTTCTTCATTAAATCTTTCGATTTCAGCTTCTATATCAAGTCTTGGGAAGATGACTTCTCCCTTCTTAACCTTAGTGCCATCAGGAAGTAGACCAAATACTCTTGCATCTTCCCAGTTAATTTTTTCATCAAGGCCAAGTTGCTCCCTAATCTTAAGTGAAGTTTCCTTGATAAATGGATAAATTAGAACAGAAACAATTCTCAAACTTTCTGCCAAGTTATATAAAACAGTGTTTAGCCTGTCTTTCTTGTCTTCATCCTTTGCAAGCTTCCAAGGTTCTGTTTCGTCAACATACTTGTTAGTCCTTCTTATTAACTTCCAAATTGATTCTAGGGCAACAGAGAATTCGTAGTGTTCCATTGCTTTTTCAACATTATCTACAACGGAAACTGCAAGATTTTCTAAATCGTCATCAACATCTTCCCTTACACCCATGTCCTCGATTACTCCATCGTTGTACTTGCCAACCATGGAGACAGTCCTTGAAAGTAGGTTACCAAGGTCATTGGCCAAGTCAGAGTTAAGTCTTTGCATGAATTTTTCTATATTAAAGGATCCGTCAGAACCAAAGGAGAATTCACGAAGTAGGAAGTACTTAAGAGCGTCAACTCCGTAAAGCTTGATAATTGGTTCAGGGTAAATAACATTTCCCTTGGACTTACTCATCTTGTCGTTGTCAAATAAAATCCAACCGTGACCAAATACCTTGTCTGGTAGAGGTAAATCTAGAGCCATTAAAATTGCTGGCCAAATAATTACGTGGAATCTGATAATTTCCTTTCCAACAAAGTGGACACCAGCTGGCCAATAATCATTGAATTTATCCTTGTCAGTTCCATAACCAATTGCAGTCAAGTAGCAAGTTAGGGCATCAATCCAAACGTAGACAACGTGTTTTGGATCAAAGGGAACCTTAACTCCCCAATCAAAAGTTGACCTTGAAACAGAAAGGTCTTCAAGTCCACTTTCTCCTTCAAAGAAGTTTCTAACCATTTCATTTTTTCTAAAAGCTGGCTCAATAAACTCTGGGTGGTCTTCGTAATATTTTAAAAGTCTGTCCTTGTATTTAGAAAGTCTAAAAAAGTAGGACTCTTCATTAGTAAGCTCAGTTGGTCTGCCACAGTCTGGACAAGTGTGACCTTCACCTAGTTGGGCTTCAGTCCAGAAGGACTCACATGGTTTACAATAGTAGCCCTCGTATTCGCCCTTGTAGATGTCTCCCTTGTCATAGAGCTTTTGGAAGATCTCTTGAACGTCCTTTTGGTGGTCCTCATCAGTTGATCTAACAAAGTAATCGTAGTCAATATCCATAATTTCCCAAAGCTTTTTGATATTTTTAACAATTCCATCAACATAAGCCTTTGGCTCCATGCCAAATTCCTTAGCCTTATCTTCTATTTTTTGGCCGTGTTCATCAGTACCAGTAGTAAAGAAAACATCGTAACCTTGCATTGTCTTAAATCTCTTTACGCAATCAACTGCCACAGTACAATAAGTGTGACCAATGTGAAGATTGTCACTTGGATAGTAAATTGGCGTTGTGACATAAAATTTTTTATTACTCATAAAACCTCCATAAAAAAACCCAATCCATAGGGATAAGGTCTTGGCATAAACTGTCAATATTCCGATAAATTTCTACATATATTAGAATAATTATAACTGAATAAGACTATAAAATCAATTTCAAGCTCTAATTTATCAACTTCTACTTAGTCCATAAAATAATTTTATATGCCAAATTTTTTATCTTGTTGTATAATAGATACTTGTTTCATAAATTATTTTTATAAATAAATTTTAATCAGGAGGTTATTATGAATAAAAATTTACTTAAGGGTCTGATTTTTTCTGGCCTTATTGGTCTTGTTGCCTACTTTTTGGGCAAGAGCTTCCCACTTGTTGGTGGACCTGTCTTTGGTATCTTACTTGGAATTATTTTAAATAATTTTAAAAGACCAGAGTCCTTTGAAGCTGGAATCAAGTTTACATCCAAAAAAGTTTTGCAATACGCCGTAATCCTTTTGGGTTTTGGACTTAATCTTGGAGAAATTATTGTTGTTGGTAAGTCATCACTTCTTATAATTCTTTCAACAATTTCCACTGCCTTAATTATTTCCTTTGTCGTTGCAAAAATTCTAAATATTGATTCTAACATCGCAACTCTTGTTGGTGTTGGCTCATCAATTTGTGGTGGTTCTGCCATTGCTGCAACTGCACCTGTTATCAACGCAAAGGATGAGGATGTTGCAACTTCTATTTCTGTAATATTTTTGTTTAACATCATCGCCGCTCTAATTTTCCCAACTCTTGGGGTTAAGCTTGGCATGACTCACACAGGCTTTGGCATGTGGGCAGGAACTGCTATTAACGACACATCTTCTGTTGTGGCTGCATCTGGAACTTGGTCAACTATGTTTAATGACGACACAGCTCTTAATTATGCCACAATTGTAAAATTAACAAGGACTCTTGCCATTATCCCAATCACTCTTGGTCTTGGCATTATCAAGTCAAAGGAAAGTACAGAAAAAGTTAGCGTTCTTAAAACTTTCCCAACTTTTATCTTGTTCTTCCTTCTTGCATCAATTATCACAACTGTCCTTCCATTACCTGACTCCTTCTTGTCAGCTATGAAGTTCTTGTCAAAGTTCTTTATAATTATGGCAATGTCAGCTATTGGTCTTAACACAGACCTTAAAAAATTAATTTCTCAAGGTGGCAAGGCTATCATAGAAGGTGCCCTTTGCTGGATAGGAATTATTTGTGTCAGCTTGTTTATGCAACACTTATTACACATTTGGTAAGATTTAAAGTTTTATAATTCTTTACAATGCAGCCTAAAATGGCTGCTTTTTTTGTATTTTTATAAAATATCTAAACACTCACAAAACTAATAAAAATAGGCAAAAAAATAAAGGCCCTCTCGAGCCTTTCTTTTATAAAACCATGGACAAAAATTCCTTTGCCCTTTGTGTCTTTGGACTTGTGAAAAATTCTTTTGAGTCTTCGTCTTCTGCTATGACTCCCTTGTCCATAAAGAGGACCCTGTTTGACACGTCTCTTGCGAAACCCATCTCATGAGTTACAACAAGCATTGTGAGTCCCTCTTCTGCCAGGTCTCTCATAACATTTAGGACTTCCTTTACCATCTCTGGGTCAAGAGCCGATGTCGGTTCATCAAAAAGTAGGACTTCAGGATTCATGGCAAGGGACCTTGCTATTGCCACCCTTTGCTTTTGTCCACCAGATAGGGATGTTGGCCTTGCGTCCCTAAAGGGATACATGCCAACTTTTTCAAGGAACTGGTCTGCAATCTTAACTGCCTCGTCGCGAGACCTCTTTAGGACCTTTACCTGTCCTATTACACAATTTTCAAGAACAGACATGTTGTTAAAGAGGTTAAAGGATTGAAAAACCATTCCAACCTTTGTCCTGTAATTATTAATAGAAGAATTTTCTTCTAAGATGTTTTCTCCGTGGTATAAAATCCTTCCAGAATCTGGTTCTTCCAAACGGTTGATACATCTTAAGAGAGTTGACTTACCTGATCCAGATGAGCCAATTATTGAAACAACTTCGCCCTTTTGGACCTTAAAATTTATTCCCTTTAAAACTTCATTTGCTCCAAAACTTTTTTCCAAGTTTTCTATTTCAAAAATATTGGCCATCTCACACCTCTTCCTTTACTTCTATAACTTCTGCTGTTGATTGTGATCCATAAATCTTATAAGATCCGTCTCCGTCTAACTTCTTTTCAACAAGCTTCATAATTTGACTCACACTTACTGTTAAGACTAAATAAATTAAGGCTGTTATGAAGAAGACTTCGAAATATCTAAGATAAGTTCCTGCAGCTGACTTTGAAATAAAGAATAGTTCTGAAACAGAAATTACGTTAAGAACTGAAGAGTCCTTGATGTTTACAATAAATTCATTTCCAACTGAAGGGATAATATTTCTCACAGCTTGAGGAAGGACAACTTCTGTCATTGTTTGCCAATGAGTCATTCCAATGGAAAGGGCTCCCTCAGTTTGTCCCTTGTCTACAGAAATAATTCCACCTCTTATTATCTCTGCCATATAAGCTCCTGTGTTTACAGAAACTATAATTAGGGCTGAAGGCATAGCTGCCATATTTAAATTAAAATATTGTAGGGATCCATAATAAAACATCATGGCTTGAACCATCATTGGAGTCCCCCTAATAACTTGGATATAAATGCTAATGATGACATTTAAAATCTTTAGGCCCACCCTCTTAAAGGCAGATGACTTTTTATTTACTTTTGTTGTTCTTACTATTGCGATTAAAAGACCTATTAAAAAACCAATTAAAGTACCCACAACGGCAATTATAATTGTATTAATAGTCCCCTCAACAAAGAGGGGGCCATATTCTTTTAATAAAAATCCAATCCATCCAAAAAAACTACTTGGCATATTTATCTCCTATACTTATTCACCTAGTGGTTGGTTAACAACAGCTTCTTCCATTATGCTTTGTCTTTCATCTTCAGAAATTTTTGAAAGAGCTTGGTTTACTTGGTCAAGAAGTTCTGTGTTTCCTTTTTTAACTCCTACAGCAATTGATGTATCTTCAACAGAAGTTTGGAATCCATTAGCTTCATCAAATTCAACAAAAGTTAAGTCGTCATTTGCTGCTACAGCTGATAGGGCTCCTGGTCTTTCTGAAATGTATCCGTCAATCTTTCCACTTCTAAGAGCAACTATCATTGCTGGGAAAGTTTCAAGAGCAGTTGATTTGTTTACACCTTCCATTTGATCAATAACATCGTAGTGGAAAGTGTTAAGTTGACCAGTTATATTTGCTCCTGCAAAATCATTTATGCTTTTTGCATTAACAAGAGGAGAGTCTTTTTTAACAACAACTACAAGGTCTGATGTGTAGTAAGTGTCA
>NZ_KV820429.1:46621-193102 GCF_001815405.1 Peptoniphilus sp. HMSC075B08
GATGTGTAGTAAGTGTCAGAGAAGTCAAGAGTTTCCTTTCTTTCTTCAGTTGGACTCATGCCTGCTATAATAAGGTCGATTTTTCCAGATGTAATAGCTGGAGTAAGACCATTCCATTCAGTTTTTACAATTTCTAGATTTTTGTCCATGGACTCAGCAATTTTCTTTGCTATCTCAACGTCGTATCCGCCAGCGTAACCGCCTGCTGCAATTGCGTAGCCGTGTTCTTCACCAGTTTGTGTCCAGTTAAATGGAGCATAGTCACATTCCATTCCAACTCTTAATGTGTCTGAGTCAGCTGGTGCAGCAGCTGATCCCCCATCACCCTTTGGGTTACAAGCTGTTAAAAGCATTGTTCCTGCCATAGCTCCAACTAGTAGTAATCTTCTTGCGTTTCTTCTTAAATTCATGATATACCTCCGTAAAAATCTTCGGTAACTATCAAAAAGTAATAAAAAAAACAGTTTGGGAAATCCAAACTGTTAAAATGTCTAATTATGTAAGACAAAGTATTTAACCTTAGATAGCTCCCCACTAAATCGTGACAGTCATGCAAATGTTGTTTGCATGCCCAGCATATTATCTGTTACCAATAATACACTTCGGCGAAATCTCCTTTCATCTCTCTTCATCGCATGGTCTTGCTCTGAGAGATTACTGATAGGTCCCGCGCCTCTATCGTATTTTTCAATACAATTTATATAATTGTTTCGTCAATTATATAAGGGAGATTTTTAAAAGTCAAGGACAATTTTCATTTTCTTTAAAGATTGTCAAAAATTCTTTCTTTTTCATTGCAAATAAAATCCTCAATAAGATTGATAAATGAATCTTTAGATAGATTTTATTAGTTTGTAAATATTTCTATAAATTTTTTATAAAATTTCTCTAAAATCTATCTATTTTTAATTTTTCGCGACTTTTAAAATCTTGTAATACTTAGGATCTTTTGTTTTGTAAAATCATAAAAATTTATAAGGTCACAAATCTTTTTGAAGTAACATTTTTTTATTAAATCATAAATTTTTGTAAGTTCATAAATTTTTGCAAGTCTATAAATATTTATGAATTAACAATTTTTTCGCACTTCATAAAAATTCTTTAATTATCAAAATTTTATTAGTTAAAAATTTTTAGAACTTTATAGTTTTTTATCAAGTCAATAATTCTTACCTACCAATAAACTTTTAAAGGCAATAAAAAAGACTCCCCTAGGGGAGTCCTTAAAATTTTATTTTTATTTCCACATGTCAACTTCAGAAGTTGAGTTTAGTCTTTCTCTATCGTGAGTGTTTGCTGCATCAAGAATGTTGTAGTAAGCCCAGAAGCCTTCCTTAACATCAGAGAACTTGTTAAGTGATGAAGTGTTCACATTGTTAAGTGAGTTCTTGTTTGTGTTTCTGTTAAATACAGAGTTTAGGATTGTAACAGCTTCTGCTCTTGTGATCTTAGCATTTGGTTTGAAAGATCCATCTGGGTAACCAGTAACATTTTTGTTGCCATTAAGTTTGTCAATTGCATCCTTTGCCCAGTGATCTTTAACATCTTGGAAGTCTGATGATCCAGCTTTTTCATTCTTGATGTAGCCAGAGATCATTTGTGCAAATTCTGCTCTTGTGATGCTTTCGTTTGGTTTAAATGTTCCATTAGGGTAACCAGAGATTAGTCCCTTGCCAACAACATAGTTAACTGCCTTTGAGTACCAATCGTCACTTGCATCAGAGAACTTTGTTGCTCCAGATGTTCCAAAGTTTGTTCCACCATTTAGAAGTGTAGCAAACATTTGAGCTGCTTCTGCTCTTGTTACATTTGCTTGTGGCTTAAATGTTCCATCTGGATATCCCTTGATGTAAGCAATTGCCTTAACTTCTTCTACTGCATTTTTTGTAACTTTATAGTCAATCTTAGTGATATTTTTGTCTTTATCTTTTGCTTCGATTTTAATTGTCTCGCCATAGATTAGGGCTCTATCTAAGAAAGCTGTAAATACTCCAGCATTGTTTACATAAGTGTTGGAGATTTTTTTGCCAGATGCGTCATAAACTGTGATTTCATCATCAGTGTTTGCAGTACCCTTTACAAGTTTTTGTCCGTCAAGAGCTTCAGTAATTTTGAATTTTTTGTTTTCAACTTCTTTTTTATCAGTGTAGAATCTTAGGTCTTCAAGATCTCTTTCTCTAAGGCTTTCGCTTAAAACAACTGTGAAGTATGATTTTTTATCAGTTCTAAAGCTTCCAAGTAGTTCGCCGTCCCTGTAAACTCTAATGTTTTCGAAAGGATGGTTTTTGATAAATCCTGTCAAAGTTCTACCCATAAGTCTAAGATCAGTTGCATCTATTTTTGATCCCTTGATATCCTTGTAGTTGTCATTTTTAACTTCTACATCTTTTGAATGACCGTATTTATCTTCAGCATAAATTGTTACGCTCTTGCCTTCTTTAATGTCGTATTTAAAAGAGAAAGTTCCATCATCTTCAGCCCTGCCTAAATATTCTTCTCTTCTTGAACTTCTTCTTTCATAATCTCTAACATAAATTTTTGCATCAGATGAAGTTTCGCCCTTGATATTAGTTCCATCGTATCTTACATTGTTAAGAGTGATTTTTCCATATTTTTTATCATATCTATCGTATCTATCATTTACTCTAAAGTTAAGTCTTACTTTTTTTGTAGATCCATCTTTAAATTCAACTGTTACATGTTCGTAATGATTTCCACTCTTGTCATATTCATAAGTTTCATTTCCAATTACCTTTGCTCCATCAGGTAGATCAATATTTCTAGTATAGAATCTTTCTCCCCTATCAAGATTGTAGTTGAATTCTGATAGATTGCTCTTTTCTGCATCTGTTTTTGTTTCTTCTGTATCTGCTTTAGAATTTGTTGAATTTCCAGTGTTTTTTGTATCTGTCACTGAAGAACCTGGTGTTGTTGGTTCTGTAGCTCCATTTGCAAAAGCAGATACTGGGATTGATGCTGCTAAAACTCCTGCTAAGGCTAGGGTTAAATATTTCTTGCTATATGGTTTCATTATAAATTTCCTCCTAATTAAAATATAAAATATTTTTATACTTCTTAATTCATACTATGTCACTGAGTTTAAATCCTTTTTGTGATAGGAATGTGATAACTTAGAGGTTTTTATTAGATTTAATCTTTTTTTAATAATTTGTAATTTTACGGAAATAATTTTTTCTATTAAAAAAACTAATAAGTCCCTAAGTATTTTCCAAAAATTTCTATCACAAAAAACCTTACTCGCTAAAAATTCACCTAATTCCAATCACAAAATTCTAAAAAAAAGGACCTGCCTAAGCAAGTCCTTATATTTATTTTACTTTTACAGACAAGTCGTCTGCTTCCACTTCAACAACAATTGTGTCTCCGTCCATGACGTCGCCTCTGATTATAAGCTTGGAGATAATTGTTTCAAGCTTGTGAGAGATGTATCTCTTAACAGGTCTTGCACCGTATTGTGGGCTAAAAGATGCGTTCAAGATGAAGTCAAGAGCTCCATCTGTAACTTCGATGTGGATGTCCCTATCTCTTAGTCTCTTTTCAACTTCTGCAATACTCTTTTTGATGATGCCATAAATTTCACTTCTTTGAAGTGGTTTGAATAGGACAATTTCATCAACCCTGTTTAAAAATTCTGGCCTAAAGGATGCCCTCAAGTCAGCCATTACATTTTCTCTTGCATCTTCTTTGATCTTGCCATCTTCATCGATTCCATCAATCAAGAAGTGAGATCCAATATTTGATGTCATTATAATAACTGTGTTCTTAAAGTCCACAGTCCTACCTTGGTTGTCAGTAAGCCTACCATCATCAAGAACTTGTAACAAGATGTTAAAGACATCTGGGTGGGCCTTTTCGATTTCATCAAATAGGATTACTGAATATGGTTTTCTCCTTACTGCTTCAGTAAGTTGGCCACCTTCATCATAACCTACATATCCTGGAGGAGAGCCCACAAGTCTTGACACGGAGTGTTTTTCCATGTACTCGGACATGTCAATCCTTATTAGATTTCTCTCGTCATCGAAAAGTGTTTCAGTAAGTGCCTTGGCTGTTTCAGTTTTACCAACTCCAGTTGGTCCCAAGAAGATAAAGGAACCTATTGGTTTGTTTTGATCCTTTAGTCCAGCCCTTGCTCTTAAAACTGCGTCAGACACAAGTTCAATTGCCTTATCTTGACCAATAACCCTCTTGTGGAGGATGTCTTCAAGACCAAGTAACTTATCCCTTTCAGTTTTATTTAATTTTTCAACAGGAATTCCTGTCCACCTGCTAACTACATAGGCGATTTCATCTTCTGTTACTTCTTCCTTCACCATAGATGACTCGTCCTTTGTAGATGTCTTTTCTTTCTCTGCAAGTTCTTCCTTTAACTTTGGAAGAGTGCCGTATTTTAATTCAGAAAGTCTTTCTAGGTCGTAATTTCTTTCAGCTTCCTCTATGGCGTGGTTGGTTTCTTCGATTTTCTTCTTGATGTCCTTTGTAGAATCAAGTTCCTTCTTTTCTGCCTCCCACTTTGACTTCAACCTGTCAAACTCTGCCTTTTCTTCAGAAAGTTCGCCTTGAAGTTTTTTAAGTCTTTCAGCACTTGCTTCATCAGTTTCCTTTTTAAGGGCTTGATTTTCAATTTCAAGTTGCAAAATTCTTCTTCTAACTTCATCAATTTCTGTTGGCATGGAGTCGATTTCTGTCCTAAGCATTGCACAGGCTTCATCCATTAGGTCAATTGCCTTGTCTGGCAAGAACCTGTCGCTTATATACCTGTCGGACAAAGTTGCTGCAGCAATAACTGCTGGGTCAGAAATCCTAATTCCGTGGTAAATTTCATATTTATCTTTAAGACCACGAAGGATTGCAATAGTATCTTCAACACTTGGTTCATTTACCATGACCTTTTGGAATCTTCTTTCAAGAGCAGGGTCTTTTTCGATGTACTTCCTGTACTCGTCAAGAGTTGTTGCCCCAATAGCGTGAAGTTCGCCACGAGCAAGCATTGGCTTTAAAAGGTTTGATGCGTCCATGGCACCGTCAGTCTTGCCTGCTCCCACAATGTTGTGGATTTCGTCGATAAATAAAATTATATCTCCATCAGCCTTTAAGACTTCGTTTAAGACAGCCTTTAATCTTTCTTCAAACTCACCACGATATTTGGCACCAGCAATTAGGGCACCCATATCAAGTGAAAAGACAGTTTTATTTTTTAAGCCTTCTGGCACGTCTTCAGAGACAATTCTTTGAGCAAGTCCACCAGCTATGGCAGTCTTACCAACTCCAGGAGGACCAATTAAAACTGGGTTGTTCTTAGTCCTACGGGAAAGAATCCTGATTACATTACGAACTTCTTCATCACGACCAATAACTGGATCAAGCTTGCCTTCGCGAGCAAGTTCAGTTAAGTCTTGACCATACTTCTTTAAAGCATCGTAAGTCCCTTCTGGGTTATCAGTTGTTACGTGTTGGTTGCCCCTGATTTTCTTGAGGGCATTTAAGAATCCATCAGCATCAATCTTATTCTTGTTAAAGACAGAAGAAGAGTCAGTCCCCTTCATATTTAAAAGAGCAAGGTAGATGTGTTCAACAGAAAGGTAATCGTCGCCCATCTTTTCTTTAAAGCCCTCTGCCTTTTGGAAAAGTTCCCTATAAGAAGAGTCGGCATAAACTTCTGCACCTGATTGTTTTGGAAGTCTTTCAATAACCTTTAAGACGTCACTTTTTAACATATCAGGATTTTTGTCCATATATGTCAAGACCCTAGGAATAAGGCCTTCCTTGTCATTTAAGAGGGCGTAGTTGATGTGAATTTCTTTTACCTCTGGATTGCCGTATTCCTTCGCAATATTGTAGGCGCCTTGAACGGCTTCAAGGGATTTTTGAGTAAATTTTTCAAAATTCATATAAACACCTCATTTATTATTTATTTAATCAATTTAATCTTGTTATTTACTTAATTTTTCTAATTCCTTATATAGTTTTACTTGTTCTTCAGTTAAGTCGTGAGGGTTCACAATGTTAAAGACAACATAAAGGTCTCCAACATTTCCCTTTAGGTCCTTAAAACCCTTGGAAGGAATCCTCATCTTGTTTCCACCAACAAAACCTTCTGGAACCTTTAACTTTAACTTGCCGCTGAGACTTTCTACAGTTTTAGAAGATCCAAGGGCAGCTTCCCATGGATAGATGTCCACAGTCCTAGTCACATCAAGGCCATCAAGAGCAAGATTTTTTTCATCTTTGATGTTAATCTTGAATAAGATGTCGCCAGGAAGACCAAACTTTTCTCCCCTTACCTTGACCTTCTTGCCCCTAGTGATTCCAGCAGGAACCTTGACAGCTATGTCATATTCCTTTTGCTTGTAAGTTAGGGAAACATTTTTTGTCACACCAAGAAAGGCTTCCTTAATAGAAATAGAAAGTTCAGATTCAAACTTATTTCTCGCCTTCTTTTGACTCCTTCCCCTTCCCTTAGAAGAGAAATCTCCGAAGATGTCATTTATGTTAAAGCCACCAGAGAAGTTGCCTCCAGACTTAGATGAGCCAAAAATTGTTTCAAAGAAGTCTGAGAAATCTGCACCGCTTCCTCCTGTGGTATAAGTATAACCATATTGAGAAGGGTCAAAATCATAACCAGATGAAAAATCATAATTAGATCCAAAAGTATCATATTTTTTTCTCTTGTCGGCGTCAGACAAGACCTCGTAGGCCTCAGAAACTTCCTTAAACTTTTCTGCAGCTACCTCGTCGCCTTGGTTGACGTCAGGATGATATTTTTTCGCAAGCTTCCTATAAGCTTTCTTTATCTCCTTTTCATCTGCATCTTTAGAAACTCCAAGGATTTCATAATAATCTTTGTATTTCAAAATCTTACCTCCTCATATATATAAACATTTAATCTCTATCTATTTATATCCCAATAAAAAATATTGCAACATAATAGAAATTAATTAAACGGAATAAAATTAAGATTTTTATTTAATTTCATGTTTGTTTTCATTTCTGTTTCCATAAAATTAAGATAAAAATCATGGTCAAATTTAGTTTGACTATCTTTGACTATCTTTGACCATCTAAATTATACAACATCATTAGCACTCTTGCAAGTGGTCTGCTAATTTATTTTTTAAAATTTTTTAATTTTCTCTAAAGTCGTGAAAAATGGAAAATAATAAGAAATTACAAAGTCTTAAATAATTAGAAAGTAAGAAAAAACTGCAAAGTCATAAAAATTTACTAAGTTGTTAAAAATTGCAAAATCACTAAAGCCTATTAAGTAATAAAAATCTATAAATTCTTAAAAATCTGTGAAGTCATAAAATTCTAGCAAGTCATAGAAATTAATTAAGTCACAAAAATTTATAAAGCCACAAAATTTTATGAGTACATGAAAAATTATAAAGTGTCAAAAATTTACAAAGTTACAAAAGTCTATGGGTTCATAAAAATCTAGCAACTCATGGGGCTTCACAAGGAAATAAAACTAAAAAAACTAAGAATTTTTTAATTTAATAAAATATTTTTAAAATTATTATTGTCTTATTCGTGTTACTATGTTAAACTGATAACAGATTATTTAATACACTTTTTTAATTAAATTCCTTTTACTCGCCGAGATTATCTCGGCAATTTTTTTTGCCATTTTTTAGTCTATAAATTTTTTAGCCCTATAATTTCCAATAAAATCCCATCAAAAAACAGGCCCTAGGACCTGTTAATTTTTATGAATTGAATTCTTTGTATTCTCTTTTGGCTTCTTCTTGTTCTTCTGGTATAACCTTGATGCTGACTTTTATTATTCTTTTTTCTGCTACTGCTAGCTCTGTCAAGATGCAGCCTCCTGTCTTGACGCTAAGTTTTTTCTTTTGTTTTTCGTCTGGGATAAAGCCAAGTTTTTCTATTATCAAGCCAGAGATTGTCTCGTGATTTTCTGAATATAGGGATAGACCAAGGGCGTCGTTTATGTCTTCTATGTCCATGGATCCGTCTACTATATACTCGTTTTCGCCAATTTTTTCTACGCTGTTGTCTTCCTTGTCGTACTCGTCTTCGATTTCTCCAACTATTTCTTCTACTATGTCTTCTACTGTCACCATGCCTGAGAATCCTCCGTACTCGTCAATTAGGATTGCTACATAGTTTTTTGATGCTTGAAGCTCTTTTAGGAGCATATCAATTTTTTTGGTTTCTGGCACATAGTAAGGGGACTTTATGCAATTGTCCAAGTTTATGGACTCGTAATTATTTTTTGCATATTCAACAAAGAGGTCCTTGATGTAGACTGTTCCCAGGATATTGTCTGTGTTCTCACGATAGACTGGCATCCTTGAGTATCCCATCTTCAAGACTTCTGTTATTGTTTCTGTTGTGAACTCGTCATAATCCAGCATATAGATGGAAGTCCTTGGTGTCATTATTTCGTAGGCCAACTTGTCATCAAAGTCCATTATATTAACTATCATTTCTTCCCCAGCTGAGTTTATTACTCCTTGTTGGGTTGAAACTTTTATATAGGATTTTAATTCTTCTTCTGAAATTTTTTCCTCTACGTCTTCTGAATATTTTCCCATAATTTTTAATACTAATACTGTTGAAACTGAAAGTAGTTTTACAAAGGGATAAAATATCTTTGATGCAAAGGCAATTGCACCTGATGATTTTAGGGCAACTCTTTCTGAGTTTTGTAGGGCAATCCTCTTTGGCACTAGTTCTCCAAAAACAAGTGTTATATAAGACAAGATAAGTGTCACCAAAATAAAGGCTACAGTTCCGCCATAGGGTATCCCATATCCTCTTAAAAATTCTCCAAATACTTTTGAGATAGAGGTTGCTGCAGATCCAGATGAGAAAAATCCTGCCAAGGTTATTGCTACTTGGATTGTGGATAAAAATCTCGTTTGATCTTGTGATATATCCATAAGGGTCTTGGCCCTCTTGTCTCCTTCTTCTGCCAATTCTTTTATCTTGTTGTTGTTTACTGAAACCATTGCCATTTCAGCTGACGCAAAGAATGCGTTTATGCTAGTTAGTATTGCTATTAATATGAGCTTAGCCCACAAGGCGCCATCGTCCATAAAATCTTCCTCCATTATCTTTTTGCTTAATTATATCAGAGAATTTATACTTGTGACAATAAAATAATAAATCTTATCAAGGTTTTTAGCTAAATTCTAAGGTTTAGGAATTTTCTCTTGTGGTAAAAATTATTTACAGACTAAAATGGAGGTTTTAAATGAAAAAAGTTAAGAGAATTTTTATTATAATTTTACTTATTGGTCTCGCCCTCTTTGCTGCCTTCTTCTATGGGAAGAAGCAAATGAAAAGCGAAATGGAGCCAGAAATCACTTCTAGCTTGATTTACAACAAGTTAGTTTCTGCCAAGGAGCTTACAACTTTAAAGTACCACTATACAAACATGGGCCACTTTGAAAATCAAAATACTTTTTACGGTTACAAGGTCCCCTTCACTTCTAAGGAGTTCATCGTATCTTATGAAGGGCTAATAAATGCTGGCATTGATCTTAACAAGATGAAGGTTGATGTAGGAGACAAGTCTATCGAAGTTAGGATTCCAGCTGCTGAGATTTTGAGCCACGAAATTTATGAGGACTCCCTAAAGGTTTATGATGAGAGGGAATCTATTTTTAACAGGATTGACATCGAGGACTACAATGACTTCTCCAAGGACCAAAAGTCTGAGATAGAAAAGAAGGCAATAAAAAAAGGCCTCTTAAAGGAAGCTGATGAAGAATCTAAAAGGGCAATTGAAGAAATTCTTATGGGCGACACAATTTTAAGCAAGTACGACATAAAAATCATAAGAGACGAAAATTTGAAATAAAAAAGAAGGGTATTCAAGATGAATGCCCTTCCTTTATTTTAAACACCTAATAATTTTTTTATATCCTCGTCTTTCACATCTTCCAAGTTCTTATATTTCCAATCTGGCTCATTGTCCTTGTCTATCATCTTGGACCTTATGCCTTCTTCCATTTCGCCAATCTCTAATGAGTATCTCAAAATTTTTAGGTCTAGGTCCACCATTTCTGAGTAGGTCAAGTTCTTGCCCACAAAATATTTTTTAAACTGCAGGGCCAGGCTAAATTGAGATTTGCCTTTCAAGTCTTTTAAAATATCTCTTGCAAAGTCATCATCTTGGTTTTCTTCTAGAAGCTTATAAATTTCTTCCAAGCTATCCTTAGAGAAATATTTTTCTATCTTGTCCCTGTTTTTTTCAACAAAAGTCTCGTGACTTTCCTTTTTATATTTATCTGCTTCTTCTCTTAACTTGTCAATTAATCCTTGACCAGAATATTTTTCTGATAAGTCCAAAAACTTTTCTCTTATCTTTTCATAATCTTTTGAATCAATATAGACGTGGGCTAGTCCATGTTTTATCAAGTCAGGAGATTCTAAGACTCCACCACAAAGTCCTACATATTGGCCAAGGGCTTGGGGTAAGCTAGAGATATATTTACCTACGCCTACATCAGGTACAAAGCCTAAGTCAGTCTCTGGCATGGCCCACTTTACAGTCTCGTCACAAAGGATAAGATCGGAGTTTATGCTTATGCCAACCCCACCACCCATGACTATCCCCTTCCAATAGGACACTATAGGTTTTTTGTAAGCTTCAACATACTTATCTAGTTCAAATTCCTCAACGAATAGTTGGTCCTTGTCATGGCAATCATCATCCATTATGAAGTCCTCATAGAGGTGGACCAAGTCTCCACCAGAGCAAAATCCCTTGTCTGACTTACTATCAAGAAGAACTGCTCTTATATTATCGTCATCTTCCCACTTCTCAAGTATCCTCTTTATATCTCTTACCATCTCTAAATTAAGAGCATTTATTTTCTCGGGTCTGTTAAAATAAATTACTCCAACATTTTTTATAACTTTCTCAATTATTAAATCATCTTTTTTCATTTTATCACCGTCTCTTTAATCCTATTTAATTTCTACCCAATTAATAATTAAAGAATTGGTGATTCTAAAGAAAAGAAAATTTTCCAGTCTATCTTTCTTAATCTTTTGTCTTGGACTCAAAAATAGATTTTAAGATTATATAATAAATTGGAAAAGATACGCCTGCAACAGGCCAAATAATCCAAGACCTATCCCAATTGTTCGTCAAAAAAGAATAGGCTACATAGATTGCAGTTGCTGCAATCCAATAAATTCCACAATAAGGGTCTATTCTCCTCTTTAATTTTTTATTTTTTCTTCTAAAGTCTCCCTCTTCCAATATTGCATTAATAGAGTTCATATAAAGATTTGTTTTAACCAAAAGATTCACCCCAATAGCTATAAGAAGGAGCATAATAACCACTGAAATAATCATGGTCATGTCTTCCACTGAGACAATCATTCCAACAAAAATTGGAATAACTGACGCCACCAGGAGCAAAACTCCGAGTGTATTACTTCTCACATAGTAATCGTGGAAGCTTTCTCCTCTTTCCCTTGCCATTCCATCAATACCGTAAGCTGTATCTATGTCTTCATTTTCTATAAATTCATATTTTTTTAATTTCATAGACTCCCTTATAAATATGCCTAGGGCTACAATTATAAATAAGATTAAAACTGTAAGAGAGATTCCATCTACTACATTTTCTGGAGCTGATATAAGATTGCTCTCATAAGCTTGTGAAGAAAGCAATAAAAATATAGGCGAGATTATGCAAAGAGAAACTCCAAGTGCAATATTCCTTCCAGATATTTCTTTTAAGTCTAGATACTCATTTGCTTCTTCCATGCTAACTTTTATTAGCTTTTTGTCTTCCTCGAAGTCTTCATCCAAAAATTCAAGTTCTTCAATTTCATCTTTAAGCAAATAATCTGTTGTAACTCCAAAAATTCTACTTAACTTTAAAACCTTTTCCATGTCAGGTACTGCTTGGGCACTTTCATACTTTGAAATAGATTGTCTGCTTACACCAAGTTTTTCTGCAAGTTCTTCTTGAGACCAAGCATTTTTCTTCCTAAGATTCATAATTTTATCTCCTAAAATCATAATTCTACCTCCTTTTCTATTTAAATTTTATATATTTTTAAAGTAGCAATCTATAAATTTATCTTTGCAATTTGTAAACCCACAGTTGCAATCTCGCTAAAATCCTATTTTTATATATTTTACAAACCCCTATTAAAAGATTTGTATGTTTTTTATAAAGACCATGTAAATTTTTCATGATTTTAGACAATAAAAAATCCCGACGACTGTCAGGATTCTTATTTTTTATTTTGTGAAATTTCTACAATTTGTTCTGCTATGTTTTCGAAGTCAAAGGATGATGAATTAATCAAGATGTCGTAGTTGGCAGGTTCCCCCCAAACTCTTCCAGTGTTTCTGGAGTAGTGGTTGGCACGTCTGTTGTTCTCACGTGTCATCTTTAATTCAAGCTTGTCTTTCTTGATTTTGTAGGTATTTAAAATTCTCTCTTCCTTGAAGTCCTTTGATGCGTAGATAAATACTGACAGTTTTGGGAAGTCTTCTAAGACAAAGTCACCACACTTGCCAAAGATAACTGCCTTTTTCTTTTTTGCAATCTCCCTAATTGTCCTTGAGTCCAAGAGGAAGGCTGCGTCATTTGTTGCAATGTCTTCTTGGGAGTAGGAATAATTTTGCCTATAAAGATCATAAATTGTCCCCTGCAAGAAGGAGTCGTCCTTCTTTATCTCTTCTGGCTTGACTTTTTTCTCAAGACTCATAAGCTCTATTAATTTTTCGTCATAAAATTCATATTTTAATTTGTCGGCAACCTTCTTGGCAATTTCATTTGCACCTGAGCCATATTCTCCATCTATAGTTATTAATTTCTTTCCAGGCTTTTGGAAAATTTTTTCAAATAGTGACATATCTTCACCTCCCCATAATTATATCCTAGTAATGTGAAAATTTTTTTATTCTATTTAAAATTCTTGTGAAATTTTATCCTCTCTTTAGCTTTCTTTTTAATTTTTTCTCAATATAAGCTTCTATTGGGACTTGGGCAAGTAGGGTTGCCACAAAAATTATTATAGCCCCAAATATTTCTCTCTCAGTCATCTCTTGTGACAAAATCATCCAACCAAAGAGTGCACCAAAAACTGATTCAAGGGAACAGATCATGGACGCCACTACTGGGTCTAGGTCCTTTAGGGCCATAAGCTGGATAGTAAAGCCAACCCCAGAAGAAAGAATTCCCACATAGAGGATAGTCACATAGGATTTTAAAATCCCATCCATGCTTATATCTTCGAGGACCAGGGCTCCCACAAGAGAAATGATGCCGCAAACTGCAAATTGAACTAGAGAAAGCAAAACTGCATTTGTGTCTCTTGAATACTTTGTCATGAGTAAGATGTGGATGGCAAAGATAAGAGCCGATAGGATTACAACTAAATCTCCCTTATTTATGTTAAGTCCACCCTTTATTGACAAGAGGTAGGTCCCCACCATGGCAAGGAAGATGCAAAGTATAATTTTTACACTTGGTCTTCTTCCAAAAAACAGTCCTATTACTGGAATAAAAACTATGTAGAGGGCTGTCAAAAAGCTTGCCTTGGCAGCTGTTGTATAAATAAGAGAAACTTGTTGGAGGTTGATGGCTATTGTAAAAACCAGGCCACAAATTGTCCCTCCCACAAGAGTCCTCTTCATATCAAACTTCTCTTCCCTATAAGCCTTTGACTTTATCATAAAAAATTTATAGGTTAGGTATAAAAATACTACTGCTACAAAACACCTTGTAGCCGTAAAGGAAAGGGGCCCTAAGTGCTCCATGCCTGCTGCTTGTGCCACAAAGGCAAGTCCCCAAATTATTGCTGTTGCAAATAACATTATTGATGCTTTTACTTCTTTTCTCATTTTTACACCACCCAAAAAACACCAATTCAAAACTAAAGTCTAAATTGATGTTAAAATTCTATAATTTAATATTATCACAATTTATCTAAGAAAAATAGTAATGCAATGCTTCTTCACATATTTTTATTTAGACCTTTTTACAATCTCATGTATAATTAGAGTAAGAGGTGAATTATGATAAAATTTAATTTGTATAAAGAAGGAGGACTAAAGGTCCACTTCGTAAAAAAAGATGGGGAACTTCCAAGTGAAATTAAGGAATATCTTGAAAAGAAAAAGTTCGCTTATAAGTTTAAGGAAAGTTTATACCTTCCAAGCTTTGAAGAAGAATCAGAAATTTTTATGGGACTAGGCAATGATGAGCTTGACCTAGAAGATGTGAGAAATCTTTTCTTTGAACTTGGAAATATTTTAAGAGACAATGAAGAACATGAAGTCGAAATAAAAATGCCAGATCTTGGTATGTGCAACAGAAAGACTATTATGGCAGCTTATGAAGGACTTCGCCAAGGTGAATATGAATTCACAAAGAAAACTAACGTAAAGGAAAAAAAGGCTGACTTTGAAATAACTGTCAACTATTCTGCCTTTAAGGGACCTGAAGAAAAATTGAGACAAGGTCTTGATAAGATAGAAAATATTATGGATGGGGTCTTCCTTGCAAGAGACCTTGTAAATGAAAGAGCCAATGTAATTTATCCAGAAAGTCTTGCCAATATTACAAAGGAAAAATTGGAAGAAGCTGGCGTTAAGGTTACAGTTTATGAAGAAGATGAAATCGAAAAAATTGGCATGAAGGCCTTTTTAAGAGTTGCAGCTGGTGCAACAAACCGTCCAAGACTTATTGTAATGGAATACAATAATGCCGACACAGAAAAAGTTGCCCTTGTTGGTAAGGGACTAACTTACGATTCAGGTGGTTACAACATCAAGTCTCCATCTGGCATGAACTACATGCACTGCGACATGGGTGGAGCTGGCACAGTTATTGGAACAATCTATGCCCTTGCAAAGAACAAGGCAAAGACAAATGTTGTTGGTGTAGTTGCCGCTTGTGAAAATATGATTTCAGGTCATGCTTACAAGTCTGGCGATGTAATTGACTCCATGAAGGGACTTACAATTGAAGTTGCAAATACAGATGCTGAGGGAAGAATTACCCTTGCCGATGCAGTTCACTATGCAACAAATGACCTTGGAGCAGAAAAAATTATTGACCTTGCAACACTTACTGGTGCAGTTACAATTGCCCTTGGAGAAGTTTACACAGGTGCAGTTACAAATAACGAAGACTTCTACAATGAAGTCCTTGAAGCAGGAAAATTATCTGGAGAAAAAATCTGGGCCTTCCCTTATGACGAAGACTACAAGAAATTAAACAAGTCAGAAGTTGCTGACATCAAGAACACTTCTGGTAGACATGCAGGCACTGTTACAGCAGGACTTTTCGTTGGTGAGTTCGTAAAAGAAAATACTCCATGGGTTCACCTAGACATAGCAGCAACTGGATACAGGGACAAGAAGGCAGGCTATCTTCCAAAGAATGCAACAGGTATTCACGTTAAGACTTTAAACAATCTATTAGACCCAACAGATTGCTAAAATTTTTATATCACAACCACTGGCTGAGTTCACAGGCTGGTGGTTTTTTTGTAAGAAACTTTTATAAAAATTTTACAAAAATTTTAAAAGAAGCTAGAAAAAATAATATTTTCTTGTGCTATACTAAAAAAATATTAAGTAACCTTTAAAGTTTTCATACTTTAAGCATTAGTTAGTTTCTTAGATTTTATGTCTAAGTGGTTACAAATATTATTTTAATTGGAAGTGCAAAATGACCTTAGCAATAAATAAAATCATCAACAGTTTACTAGAAATTATATTATTTTCTCTCCTTCCCTTTCTTTTCTGGTACTTTTCAGCAAGAAAACAAGAAAGGTTTACAGATTGGATAGGACTGAAAAAAATAAAGGGAGCTAAGAAGACAGCTCTTGCAATTATTCTTGTAACAGTTTTTTATTTGGCAATAAGTTTAGTTTTTCTAAAAGGCTTAAATAACATTGAAAGCGCAACTTCAGAATTCCAAGGACTTGGCTTTGCTGCCCTTCCTGCAATTTTTATTTATGCAGTCTTTAATACGTCTTTTCCTGAAGAAATCTTATTCAGAGGCTTTATCTTAAAAAGACTTGCCAATAAGCTAGGATTTACTAAGGCAAATTTTATACAAGGACTACTATTTGGTCTCTTGCATGGAGTAATGTTCTTTCCTCTTGTCGGGAATTTAAAAACTATTTTAATTATTTTATTAACAAGCCTTGCAGCCTTTGCTATGGGTTACGTCAATGAAGAAATTTCAGGTGGATCAATTATTCCCAGCTGGATTATACATGCAATTTCAAATTTGATTGCTGGTCTTTATGCTGCCTTTTATATTTAATTTAGTTTTCTTTAAATTATAAAAGACCCTGCCAGATAAATTCTGACAGAGTCCATAAAAGTTAATATAGTTTGCAATAAAAAATCTGCTAGAGATTTCTCTCTAACAGATTTATTTTTTTATAGGAATAGTCCGCCGTATGCAACAAATAGTGGTGCGAATACAAGGGATACAACAGTTATAAGTTTAATTAGAATATTAAGAGAAGGTCCTGATGTATCTTTGAATGGGTCACCAACAGTGTCTCCAGTTACAGCTGCCTTGTGAGCTTCTGAACCTTTACCACCGTGTGCTCCACCTTCGATGTATTTTTTAGCGTTGTCCCAAGCTCCACCAGCGTTTGACATAAAGATTGCCATTAATACACCAGTTACAAGAGCTCCTGCTTGAAGACCACCTAGGGCTTCTGTGCCAAGTAGTAGACCTACAAGGATTGGAACAATTACAGCGATTAGTCCTGGCACGATCATTTGCTTAAGAGCAGCACCTGTTGAGATGTCAACACATCTTGCATAGTCAGGAGTTGCTTTACCTTCCATGATTCCAGGAATTTCTTTAAATTGTCTTCTAACTTCGTCGATCATTTCTGATGCTGCGTTACCAACTGCTGACATAGTAAGTGCAGAGAAGGCAAATGGAAGCATACCACCAACGAATGTTGCAGCAATAACTTCTGGCTTAGAAATGTCAATTCCTGTTAGGCCAGTAGCGTTAATATAAGAAACGAAAAGTGCAAGGGCAGTAAGTGCTGCTGATCCAATTGCAAATCCCTTTCCTATAGCTGCTGTTGTATTACCAACAGAGTCAAGTGAGTCTGTGATATCACGAACGTCTTCTGGTAGTTCACACATTTCTGCAATACCACCAGCATTGTCTGCGATTGGTCCATAAGCGTCTACGGCAATTGTCATACCAGTTGTTGAAAGCATACCAACAGCTGCAAGAGAAATTCCGTAAAGTCCTACGATTGGGTCAGCGTTTCCGCCAGCTCCAATGTAAGCTGCAATAATACCAATAGCAATAACAATGATTGGTCCAACTGTTGACATCATACCAACAGAAAGTCCAGCAATAATATTTGTTGAAGAACCAGTTTCTGATTCTGCCCCAATTCTCTTAACTGGTGCATAATCTTCAGCTGTGTAATATTCTGTAAATTTAGAAATTATTAGACCAACTGCAATACCAATAATTACTGGTGCAAATGGTGCAAAACTTCCAAAGATGTAGTTTGATAAAAGTGCTGAAGCTATCATTGTAACACCAGCTGCTACATATTCACCTGCGTTAAGAGCTTTTTGTGGGTTCTTGTCTCCCTTAACAAAGAAAGCAGCTACAATTGATGCTAAAATACCAATTGTTGCAACAAGAATACCAAATTTAACACCTTCTTCTCCATAAGCTACAACTCCAAGAGTAATAACTGAAAGAAGTGCTCCAACGTAAGATTCAAATAAGTCAGCTCCCATTCCAGCAACGTCACCAACGTTATCTCCTACGTTATCAGCGATAACTGCAGGGTTTCTTGGGTCGTCTTCTGGGATACCAGCTTCAACTTTACCTACAAGGTCAGCTCCAACGTCTGCAGCCTTAGTGTAGATACCACCACCAACTCTTGCGAAAAGTGCAATAGATGATGCTCCAAGTGAAAATCCTGTAATAATTTCAGTTTGTCCACCTGTTATGAAATATGCGCCAGTAATACCAATAATTCCTAGACCAACAACGCACATTCCCATTACAACTCCACCTGAAAAGGCAACGTCAAGGGCTTTACCTAGGCCACCCTTCCATGCTGCGTTTGTTGTTCTAACGTTTGCTCTTGTAGCAACCTTCATACCAACATAACCAGCAGCTACTGAAAAGATAGCTCCTACTACGAAACAAATAGCAGTTGGAATTGATTTAAGTCCTACTGCCAAGATAATTGCAAGTACAATTACAAATACAACAAGAGCCTTATATTCTCTTGTTAAAAATGCCATAGCTCCTTCTGAAATGTAAGAAGAAATTTCTTTCATTCTTTCATTTCCGGCATCTTGTTTTGACACGAAACTTGCCTTAAATGCAGCAAAAAGTAGTGCCAAAACGCCGACTATAGGAGCTAGATATAACATATCCATTCTAATCCTCCTTAAATTTTAATTAAATTGCAGCTAAAATAATAAGTGCAAGTGCAAAAACGATGCTCGAACCAATAACAATTCTGTTTTGGATATCTTTTTTACTAGAACCCTTGTGAGATCCCCACATGCTAGTTTCTTCGCCTTGAAGAGTTCCTAGACCAGCTTGTTCTGATTCCATTTGTGCAACTACACTTATTACAATTATGCTCGCAATAATAATTATAATAGATAATAAAGTTTGCAAACTTATACCTCCCTTAAATTTCTATAACATATAAATTCTAACACAGCAAGGCTTGCTAAGCAACGAATTTATAGGATATTTTGGCATTTTTTAATAGCTTATTTCCCTTTTTAAGGCTTCTTCAATAATATCTTCCATCTCCTGCATGGCAAGAAGAGTCTTTTCTATTAATTCATCAAGCTCCCAACCTAGCTTTTCTGCTCCTCTTTTTATTACATCACGAGAGCAGCCTTCTGCGAACTTCTTGTCCTTAAATTTTTTCTTCACGCTCTTTAGATTCATGTCCTTGGTGCTCTTTGATGGCCTCATAAGTGACGCTGCATAAATTAAACCTGTGAGTTCATCAGTTGCAAAGAGGACCTTTTCCATGAAGAGTTCTGGTTCAACATCAGAGCAAATCCCTGACCCGTGGGCCATAATTGCATGGATGAGTTCATCACTTCCACCTGCTTCTCTTAAGATTTCTGGTGTATTCTTTAGGTGTTCTTCAGGATATCTTTCATAGTCCACATCGTGAAGGAGTCCTGCCATCTTCCAAAAATCTACATTGTCCTTGTCATGCTCTTCTGCAAAGTATCCCATAACATTTTCAAGGGTCAAGGCATGTCTTATGTGAAATTCTTCCTTGTTGTATTCTTTTAAAAGTTTTAATCCATCTTCTCTACTTATTCCACTCTTCATGTGACCCACTCCTTTTGCCTAATTTTATCACAATAATTTTTGAATTTCACTTTTATCTACTTGTGTTATAATGAAGGTAAGAATGCAATGAACAATGGAGGTTTTTATGAAAAAAAATGTTGGCATAATGGGCTTTGGTAGAATTGGTAGAGATGCTCTAAGAATCTGGGCCCTAAGAGACGATGTTAATTTTGAAGTTACTCACGTAGCTGTTAGAAATTTAGACAAAACTTTAAAAGAAAGAACTCACCTATTTAAATACGACTCAATCTATAGAAAGTTCCCTGGTGAAATTGAATTCACTGACGACGGAATGATTATCAATGGAAAGAAAGTTACTTTCGTTGAATCAAAGACTCCTGACAAGATGAACTGGAAGGACCTTGGTGTTGATGTTGTTATTGATTCATCTGGTGCCTTCAAGGACGAAGAACAAGCGAGAGGTCACCTTGAAAGTGGTGCAAAAAAAGTTGTCTTAACTTCTCCAGGCAAGGGCAACATGCTTACAGTTGTTATGGGAGTTAACGACGACAAGTACGATCCAGAAAAACACGACATTATCTCTAACGCGTCTTGTACAACAAACTGTCTTGCTCCAGTGACTAAGGTTATCTTAGAAAACTTTGGAATCAAGAAGGGACTTATGTCCACTGTTCACGCTTACACTAACGACCAAAACATCCACGACGGTGTTCACAAGAAGGACATGAGACGTGCAAGAATGGGCGCAGAAAATATAATTCCAACTTCAACTGGTGCAGCAAAAGCTGTTGGAAAAGTTATTCCAGAAGTTGACGGAATCTTAACTGGCTTTGCCCTAAGAGTTCCTGTTCCAACAGGATCACTAGTTGACGTAACTTTTGAACTTGAAAAAGAAGCTACAGTTGAAGAAATCAACGCAGCTATCAAGAAGGCTTCTGAAAATGAATTAAAGGGTATCCTTGCTTACTCAGAAGACGAGCTTGTTTCTTCTGACATTATTGGCGACGAACACTCTTCTATTTTCGATTCACTTCTTACAACTGTTAACGGAAAAATGGTTAAACTTGTTTCATGGTATGACAACGAATGGGGTTACACTGAAAGAGTTATTGACCTAACAGAAAAAATTGTTGAATCTCTATAAGATAATTTAAGGCTTGCTTAGGCAGGCCTTTTTTGTTTGCCTAAGTTTTTATTATAAGTTATCATTGTTTTATAAATTAGTAGAAAATATTTTATGGACTTAAATAGGAGGTCTTAATGATTAATAAATATAAAATAAGTGGCGAGAAAATAAAAATAGAAGACTTGGAAGAAAAAATTGTAAGTAAAGAAAAAGATGATGAAATAAAAAGAGAACTTTATGAAGAACTTGTCCCAAGGCTAAGAGGACTTCACGAAAAACTTTTTGCAGAATCAAAACAGGGAATCCTTGTTGTCCTCCAAGCAATTGACGCTGCAGGTAAGGACGAGATAATAAAATACATCTTCTCAAACCTTGAACCTCAAGGCCTAAAGAACACTTCCTATGGCAAGCCTACTGATGAAGAAAATGCCCACGACTATCTTTGGAGAATGGCTAAGGGCCTTCCTAAAAGGGGCGAAGTTGCCATCCTAAACCGTTCCTACTACGAAGATATTATTTCGCCAAAAATTTATGACACTCTAGGCCATCTTCCAGATGAAATAAAAAATGATGAAAATCTTTGGGAAAAGAGATACAAGCACATCAACAACTTTGAGGAATACCTTGTTGAAAATGGATTTAAGGTCGTGAAATTTTTCTTCAATGTTTCCAAAGATGAGCAAAGAAAGAGACTTCTTGAGAGAATCGAAGAACCAAAGAAGAATGCCGACTTCTCCTTTTCCGACTTAGATGACAGGGACAATTGGGACAAGTACCAAGTTGCCTTTGAAGAAATGTTAAACAATACTTCAACAGAAACTGCCCCATGGTATGTACTTCCAGCAGACAATCCTTGGCTAGCAAGAAAAATTGCAACTCTTGCCCTTATTGAAACAATGGAAGAAATAAATCCAAAGTACCCGACTTTCGCAGGCGAAGACAAGAAAAAGGCAGAAGAAATTGCTGACAAGTTAAGAAATAAAGAAATTTAATTTTTTTAAATTACTTTTAAAAGCTTTTCAATATAAATTTACAATATAATAGAAGAAAATTTAAGACCAAGGTGTGTGAGCCTTGGTCCTTTTTTAATCCTTTATAATTGTCCCATGATTTTCTGGATCATTGGTGTTTAAAATTTTTATAGTTATATTTTTCTTGGCAACGGGATTTATGGCATCCTCTTGATAGACTTGTGCGCCCTCGCCAATAATTTCTTTTAGTTCTGTGTAAGAAAGCTTGTCAATAGTCTTGGCATCTGGGTCACTATTGGGGTCAGATGTCATAATTCCATTTACGTCAGTCCAGTTCTCATAAACTTTGGAGTCAAGGGCATAGGCAATGAGGCTGCCTGTGTAGTCGCTGCCTCCCCTGGTAAAGGTCACAATGTTTCCCTTCTTGTCGCTCCCATAAAAACCTGGGACAACTGCCTTTTTATTTTCTCCAATTTGACTTTGGATGGCCCTCTTAGACTTTTCTATATCAACTTGTCCTCTCTCATCAAAGATTATTAGGTCCTTGGCATCAATAAAATCATAATTCAAATATTTTGCAAGGAGCTTTGCATTTAAGTACTCTCCTCTTGATACAATAAAGTCCTTGTCTCTGGACTCTTTTATATCATCAAAAACAAATTTCAATTCATCATTCCAAAACTCTTCAAGACTTAGGTCTTCGGCAATAGATAAAAACCTCTTTTTAATTTTTTCAACTTGCTTGTCACGGCTTAGACTTTGGACTTCTAATTCCTCTTCAAGAGATTTTATGATTTCTTTCACTTCTTCAATCCTCAAATTTTTGTCAGAAAGGGAGATCAATTCGTCAGTAATCTTTGTGTCCTTCTTAAATCTTCTTCCCGGAGCAGAAACCACAATCACGTCCCTGTCTTCCTTGGAGAAAATAATTTTTTTCACCTTGGCAAATTGTCCAGCATCCTTTAGAGAGCTGCCGCCAAATTTTGAAACTGACTTGCCCTCAATGCTATCAATGGCAAAGGGTGTTTCTTGGTAGACACAGTAGTTGAGCCAGTTGGAGAAGAAGAGATTGCCCGCAGACCTCCACCTAATTTTTATCTCCTTCTTAGGGTCGTTGTCTTCATAATAATTTATTGGCGGACTGATTTTTTTGCCTTGAGAAAGATCCCTGATGTACTCATTGTGGAGGGTGTCTTTATCATATTCCCAGTGGCCAAAGTTAAAGACAAACCTGTTATCCTTTGTTGTAACAAGGGAAACTCCAGTGTCAGGCCTTGCTGCAAGGACTTCAAGGTCTGAAAAGCCTTCAAAGTCTTCAAGGTCAACATAAGTGTGTCTTGATGTTGGGACCAAGAAACTGTCATCAAATCCCTTGACAATTTTATTGTCTTTTAGTTTGTCAAATTCAAAAACCCCAAAGATTTTCTCATCGCTAAGCTTGTGCTCAATCTTGTAGTAATGGTAGAGGGCAGCTTGGGCAGACCAGCATATAAACATTGTTGAATAGACATTTTTCTTGGCAAATTCAAAAATTGTCTTTAGTTCTTCCCAGTATTTTATCTTTTCATAGGCTAGGGTCTCAATAGGGGCCCCAGTAATTATCATGGCGTCATACTTATTGTTTTTTATATCGTCATAAGTCTTGTAAAAGGACTTCAACCTCTTGGCATCAGAATTATTTGGATTGTAAGACTCCATCCTCACAAGGTCAATGTTAATTTGTAGGGCTGTGTTGGAAAGCATCCTCAAGAGTTGAAGTTCAGTTTCTTCCTTCTTGGGCATCAAGTTTACAATAGCAATACTAAGGGGTCTTATGTCCTGCTTAATGGCAGAGGAATCCCTCATTGTAAAAATATTTTCTCTTTGCAAAACTTCTTCAACAATTAAATCTCTAGGTATTATTAATGGCATTTTTATTCTCCTCTTTTTTATTTGTACTTGAGGAAGGAAGACAATAAAAAAAGCTTCCATCCCTAAAGGACGAAAGCTATTTCGTGTTACCACCTTAATTCTCTTCCAACTCACGATGGAAGACTCTTCAAGTACTATCATACTCTATCGCTGTAACGGGCGCGCCCGTGCCTATCTAAATATCGATAGACCCTCAAGAAGGACCATGTTCTCCCAATCTTCCTCTACTTCTCTCACCAAACGAAGCTCTCTTTAATCAGTCAAGAAGGATACTCTTCCTCTTATTGAGTTATTTTTCATTATAATAGCACCAAAAAACCTTAATGTCAATTGCAAAAATTTTGTGGAATTTTTAATTTTTGCCAGCTTGTAAATTCTTATAACTTGATAAATTTTTAACACTTCATAATTATCTCTAACTTTCTTATTTTTTATGACTTAATAAATTTCTATCACTTAATATATTTTTGTGACTTCATATTTCTTTATAACTTAAGATTTTCTTATTACTTAATAAATTTCTACCACTTAATATATTTTTATCACTTCATATTTTTTTATAGCTTAAGATTTTCTTATCACTTCATATATTTTTATCATTTCATAATTTCTTCTCAAGTCATAAAATATTATCACTTTATAATTTTTTGAAACTTATAAATATTTACAAGTTCCAAATTTTCTGCAAAAAAAGAGAGGCTCTTGCCTCCCTTTTATGAGTATGGTTATATTTTATTTTTAAGCTTCCTTCTTAATTACATCGATTATAGAACCGTCTCTGTATTCTACAACTGCAACTACTTCGTCAGAGAATTCAACTTCTTCAGGTTTACCTGTAAGTTTTTCTGCCATTTCTTGTAGTTCTTTGATGTCTTTAAGTTCAATTCCAGCTTTTTCGAATTTTTCGATTAAATCTTTTCTCTTTGGATTTACAGCAATACCGTAGTCAGTACAGATCACATCAACAGCTTCGCCTGGTGTACAAACTGTTGTAACCTTGTCTTTGACAATTGGGTTTCTTGATCTTACAAGTGGTGCAAGTATAAGTGACATTTCTGCACCTGGTGCTGTATCTTGGTGACCACCAACAGCTTGGTTAATAACTCCGTCTGATCTTGTCATTACGTTTACGTTGAAGTCAGTGTCAACTTCAAGAGCTCCAAGTAATACAAAGTCAAGAGTGTTAACTGCAGGTGTTGGGTTGTTAGGGTTTGCGTAAGAAGATGCAGTTTGTTCAAAGTGTTTTGTGTTTTCACGGATTGATCTTACTGCGTCAAGGTCAAAGGATTGTGTATCATATATACCATCGATAAGACCTTCTTCAAGCATTGTAACCATATAGCCTGTGATTCCACCAAGGGCCATTGATGCCTTGATGTTATCCTTCTTCATTTCTTCACGAAGAAGTTTTGCAACTGCAAGAGTTGAGCCTGCTGCTCCAGTTTGGAATCTAAAGCCTTCCTTGTAAAGTCCAGAAGCCTTGATTGCCTTAACTGCGTTGTTGGCAATTAGTAAGTCACGAGGGTTGTCGTTGAATCTAATTGATCCAGAAACAATTCCCTTTGGATCTCCAATTGCATCAACTTCTACAACATAGTCAACATACATCATGCCAATTGAAGCAGGAATATTTGGGAATGGTACAAGGTTGTCTGTAATTGCAACTACACAGTCAGCATATTGTGCATCAACAATTGCATAGCCAAGTGATCCACAAGCTGCCTTTCCTTCTCTACCATTTATGTTTCCATATTCGTCACATGCTGGTGCTGCTAAAAAGGCAACGTCAATGTGAAGTTCCCCATCTTCAATTGCTCTTGCACGTCCACCGTGAGAACGGATAATGCAAGGTTTTTTAAGGATACCTTGTGAAATTTTTTCTCCAAGTTCTCCTCTTAGTCCAGATGATTGAATTCCAGTTATTACACCTTGTTCAATTAATGGAATTAACTTGTCGTGACATGGTGAAAGTGATGATGGAGCAAGAGTTAGGTCCTTGATTCCCATATCAGCAATAACTTGCATTACCATGTTTACAACATAGTCACCATTTCTTAGGTGGTGGTGGAAGGAAATTGTCATTCCGTCCTTAAGTCCACTCTTCTTAACAGCTTCTTCAATAGAGCCTAGAAGTTTTTTCTCGTCTCTATTTCCGTATCTAATTTTTGGAGAAGCCTTTCTTTCAGTTCTAAGATATTTGCCTTCGCCTTTGAAAGGAACAAGTTCGCCAATGCCTTCAAGGGATTCAGGGATATCTCTTCCTACTGCGTTTTTATTATAGTTCATCAATATCCTCCTTCTTTAGCACTCCACTTGCAACTGCAAGGTCTAGAACTCTTTGTGCACCAGCTATAACTGGATAGTCAACCATCTTGCCGTCAACTGTAATAACTCCAGATCCCTTTCTTTCAGCTTCCTTAGAACCTGCAATAATACGAAGTGATTTCGTAATATCTTTTTCAGTTGGTGTATAAACTTCATTTACAACTGCAATTTGTTTAGGGTGGATAACAGATTTTCCGTCAAATCCTAGGTCCTTAATAAATTGAACTTCTTCCCTAAAAGCATCCATGTCATCAAGGTTTGTGTTAACTGTATCGAAGCAAGCAATGCCTGCGTTTCTTGCAGCTAAAACAATTTGACTTCTTGCTGCGAAAAGTTCCCAACCATGAGTTGACCTTTGAGTCTTTAGGTTAGTAACATAGTCAGCTGCTCCAAGTGCAATACCCATCATTCTTGGTGATGCCTTTGCAATATCAACTGCGTTAATAACTCCAGTTGGAGATTCAATAGCTGCCATCATTAGAGTTCTTCCTTGGCATCCCATTTCTTCTTCAACTTCTGTTATGATTTTATCTACATCAATAACATCTTGTGCAGTTTCTGACTTTGGTAGTCTAATTACATCTACCCCAGCCTTAACAACTGCCTTAATATCTTCACGTCCATAAGGTGTATCAAGGGCGTTGATTCTTACAACAACTTCAGTGTCTCCGTAGTCTAAAGTTTTTAGTGCATTGTAAACTAAAAATCTTGCCGCGTCTTTTTGATTTATGCTCGTAGCATCTTCAAGGTCGATCATAATTGAATCAGGACCATAGATGTGAGCATCAGTGATGTTTGCAGGGTTGTTACCTGGAAGAAACATCATTGTTCTTCTTAATCTCTCTTTCAAAATATCAGCTCCAATTATATTCTGTGCTTTCAGCTGCTCTAAAACATGCTGCTGCTACTCTTGCTTTAATTGTGTAGTCCAAGGCACCCTTGTCTACTGCAGTAAGTTTCACATTCTCTACATCTAATTCTTTTAAAGTTTCTCTTATAACTTTTTCAATTTGTTTACCAAATTGTTTCTTTACTGAACTTTCCAGTTCAATAGATATGCCTTCTCCGTCGTCAACAGTGATTAAAATATCATTTGACTCAAGAGTTCCGGCCATTGCTTCTTTTTTTAGTTTCAAAAAAATCCCTCCTAGTCTACATGAGCGTTCCAAAGAGTATTGATCCTATAACAAGTATTATTCCCCCACCAAGTCTTGATGAAAGTTGTGCATAAGAAATCAAATCCATTCTGTCAGCTGCTCCAAGAACTGCCAAGTCACCAGATCCACCTCTGTTAGCCATACATAGGCCTGCTGTAACAGCAGAGTCAACAAAGAAGAAACCTACAAGGTGTCCAACAAATCCTGAACCAATAACAGCACCAACAATAATTAAGAATGACATAACAACATTACCAAAAGTGATGGCATCTCTAAGTTCAATTAAGTCAGTTTCAACACCAACACCAACCATGATTAAGATTACAATGTTTTTTGTGAAGAAAGATTGAACTTCCTTTGCAGCTTGTCTAAGTGATCCTGGAACAAGTCCAAATCCATTAGCAAGAGCAACAATAATAATCATAAAAGCAAATGGGTGAATTGGCACTGAAGGAACAAGTGGATCCCAAACCTTATCAGCTACAAGTCTACCTAATTGATAGAAAGTAAGACCCATTAAAATTGCTCCAGCGTAGTCCTTTAATTGTGTAGTAAACTTTTCTTCTTTTTGTTCAATTTCAGGAGCAGATCTCATAAGAGTTTTCTTATCTCCTGTAAGTTCTGGTTTACTGCTTCCAAGTTTATTTAAAATACCACCAGCAATAATAGCAAAAATGTTAGCAATTGTAAGAATTGAAATAGCAAAGCCATAATAGTTTGCAGCAGAATCTCCTGTAACCCTTTCATAAATTTGACTTAGAGGAACAGCACCTGCACCGTTACCTCCACCCATTACAGGAAGAACGTATTTTAAAATAGTGTTAGCTGGAGAAACTCCAAAGAAAAGTCCACCAATAATACCAAGAATGGCAGCACCTAAAACTCCACCAAGAATTGCTGGGATATATCCTGCAAAAGACTTAATCATTAGGTCTCTATTTAGTCCAAGAAGTGAACCAGAGATAAGCATAATGATAAAGAAGTTTAGTAGTCCCATTGGTTTTGAGTTAACAGATGAAATAAGTTCTGCATATTCTTCTGGGATAACATTTAGATAAACTAAAGCTGCTGTACCCAAGAAGGCAAGAACAAGTCCACCACCAACATAAGTGTTCCAAATTGGAATTCTCTCACCAATTTCATATAGGATAATACCTATTGCGAACATCAGTGCAACTCCGCCCGCTAAATCCTTAGACAAAACTCCCAAGTAAGTCGCTATAAAAATAATTATTGATAAAACCAATAACATTGGAAGATTAAGTCCAAAATATTTTTTCTTCATAGAAAAAACCTCCTTTTTATCTATAATACCCTAGAAAGGGCTTCCTATTCAAGATATTAAAGGCCTAATACTGGCTATCTTAAGCAAATATAAAATTGTTAGTGTAACAAATTTAATTTGTAACCAAACTTCTATCCAACTAATTAATTTGGTGGAAACAAGGATTTTTCTAATCTTTATCAACGATAGTTTTTATATTTTTTCGATATATCTTACTCTATTTGTCTAAAAATTTTTTAACTTCTTCTATGAAAACTTTACTCGCTTGAGATTTATAAATATCAGGAATTGTCAAAATAGAAGTAAACCAAGAATTCTCTTCAGTCCCCAAAAGATTGTAGGTGTCATAATCCTTGTCTTCAGTAAAAATATTTAAATAATCTCGCGGCAAGATTGTAAGTCCCAATCCCTTGGCAGCCAACCTCTTTGCAGTTTCAAAGTTTTTTGTAGACATTACGACCTTGGGTTTAATCTTGTAAGAATCATAGACTCTATTTTGAACCTTCCTTATTCCTTTATTTACATCAAGATTTATAAAAGTTTCATCTTTTAAATCTCTTAGGTCGACAAAGTTCTTTCCATCTTTTTTTATTATTTTAGAAAAATCTTTTAAATAGTCTTTCTCTGTCACCAATACAAAATAATCTTCTCTCAAGATCTCGTAGTCAATTTTTTCATTTAAATCTTTTATGTGAACATGTCCAATGGCAAAGTCAACATCCCCACTTAAAACCAAACTTTCAAGAGTTTTTGTATTCCTCTCCATAACTACAAGCTCAACATTGGGATAATTTTTATTAAAATCTGGCAGTACATTTGGAAGAATATTCATCCCCATATATCTTGCTACCCCGATTACAAGTCTACCCGATTTTAATTCATTGATGTGGGTGATTTCAGATTTAAAGTCACTATAAATATCCAAAATTTCTTTTGCCATTAGGTAATACTTTTCTCCAGCGTAAGTTAACTTCATCCCCCTTGGTTCACGAATGAAGAGATGGGTCCCCAATTCTTTCTCAATTCTTTGCAGGGCTTGGCTAAGACTTGGCTGAGCAATAAAAAGTTCTTCAGCAGCTTTGGATATTGATTTTGTGTCGGCAATAGTTTTTATGTAAAGCAATTCTCTCTCGTTCATCGTATCCCTCCTGTACATATTTTAACACTTTTACTAAAATGAATTTTTCTATTTTTAAAAAAAAGAACTGAGATAAATATCCCAGTTCTTTCGTTTCCTTATAAAATTAAACCTAAAGCAAAGTTATAAAGCATCGCTGATAAAACACTTATTGGAACAGCTATAAATAATAACCTTGAAAACATACTTTCTCTCTCTTCATCTTCTGTGCAAGATCCAAGAATTAGACTTCCTCCTGATGAGAATGGAGATATGGCTGAACTTTGAGCCCCTATTACAATAGCTGTAAATAATATTAGAGGATTTATTCCTGTTCCTTCAGCTATTACAGGTACTATAGGGAATAATGCAGGGCATACTACACCTAAAGTTGAAGAAAAGAAACTCATTATAGCACCAATTAGCGAAAATGCTAAAGGTATTATCCAAACAGGCAGATTTCCACTTGCCCAAGAAGCAAGTAAATCGATTGTTCCTGCTTTTATTGCTATGCTAATTAACATTCCAACTCCGCAAATCATAATTATTGTGTTCCAAGGAACTTTGGCTATTGCTTCTTTTTCGTCAGCCATTCCTGTAAACAATGCTATTAATGAAAATATAATAGCCACTAATCCTACATCCATTTTGGAGTTTATATATGCAATTAATTCATTATTTGGAATTATTATATTTAATATCGGGAAAGTAAGTAATATAACTATCATTAATATCATAAGTATCAAATTAAATTTCTGTTTTTCATCAAACTTTTCTGGCTTTGTAAATTTTTCTGCTTTAATTTCTCCCATTTTTCTCTTTCCCAGAATCATAAATAAAGAAATTAATAGTAAAGAAAATATAACGCTAGAAATAAATATTACTATACTTATACTAAAAGAATCACTCATTAAACCAGCTTCATCAATCAAACCTCTAAAAATAACACCACTACCACTAGTCATAAAGTTTGCTCCAGAAAGAGCCCCGCAATTAATCGCAACAGCACCTATAAGTTCATCCATCTCTGCCTCTTTACATATTAAAAGAGTTATTGGCGCCATAAAAGCCATAACAGTAAAAAAACCAGCCCCTAGCGCTGCAATAATTGCACTTGCAAAATAGAGTGCGAATGGTAATAGTGCCGGAAAATTTCTGCATGAATATAAAAGTGATCTAGCAGTCTTTTCTAAAGTTCCATTTAATAAAGCAAAATTATAAAATAGGGATACAGAAAAAATTACAAACATAGTTGTAACTGGCCATCCACCTATTATTTCTTTTGGTTTCAAACCCATCAAAAACGCTCCAATTATATAGCTAAATGCCATTGCAACTAAACCTGTATTAATTTTTGTTTTGTATCCTATTATCACAGCTACCAGTATAGCCAAAACTATCAATAAACTTAGCATAAAATCACCTTCATAAGTTTAACAATCTCAATTGATTGTCTCTAGTCATCTTAAAAATATCTTCTTTTGAAATTCCATTTTCATACATATAAGTTACATACTCATTCAATGCAATTTCCCAATTTGGATTTTCAACTTGACCGCCATCTGTTGAGATAATAATATTATCTGCTCCAACCTCTTTAATACACTCTAGATTAGATTGTAAGTTGCTCTTGTACTTACCTCCACCCATATTTGAAGCATAACACCTTTCTAGAAAAACGTCGTAATCTTCAACTATCTTTACTTGGTCCTCTAAAGTCATGTCAACAACCCACCATTCTGGATGAGTGACTACTATCTTATCTATTCCTTGTTTTTTTGCTTCCTCAACAACAACAAAACACTCTTCAGGTGAAATATGCGCAGTTGCTAAAACAGCATCATGATCTTTAATTAGTTTAAAAACATCTTTAAGCTCATTCGTAACTTTTCCATCTTTTAAGACATCTACAGCATTATCCAAGTTACTATTCATTTTATTTAAATGATTTCTCGCTGATGCTGTAGGTAACCAAATAACTTTTGCACCTAATTTTAATCCACTCTCTACAGCCCATGGATTTATTCCACCTATTTGTCTGTTTAAAGTAACACTTCCACACATAGTAAAATCTGTTTTATCACCATAAACGATTTCCTTATACCTATTACATAAGTACGCTCTATCAACTGTAGTTCCTTGGTGTGTCTTAATAACAATAGCTCTAGCACCAACATTTATAGCTGCATCTGTTAATTCAAAATCATCGTACCTTCTTTTTCTTAAATCAGGGTTTGAATGAACGTGCATATCTATAATACCCTTCATAAAATCCATATAGTTCCCTCCTTTACCCCAATATTATAATGATAACGTTAATGTTTCAAATATATTTTTTCAATACTAGATATACAAATCTCCTATGTCGTTTGTTATCTCAATTAATAAAAGCGATAATAAAATATTTAATTTTTTTGTTTATAAACCATTCTAAAATCAAAAATCATTTATTTGAAAAATAATAAACTATATTAATACCGACAACATAGTTTTTAACTATATCGTGTATTAAGTTTTTATATTTTATTTATTTCATTAAATACTATAAAGTATCTTTTAAAGAATAGTATATCTACTATTTATATGAATTTACCATTAATTAATAAATAATATTTGGTTAATCTGTTGTTAGATAAGGAGGATGGATTTGATTAAATTATATGAAAAGGGTGCCTACCTTTTAAATGGAAGAGAGATAATCGACGAAACTGATTTTGAAAAAGTTGCTGGTAAAATAGGAAATCCTGACAAGGAAGAAGCAAAAAAGGGGACTATTGCCTATGGAATACTAGAAGCCCACAACAAGTCAGATGACTTAGAAGACCTTAGGATAAAATTTGATGCCCTAACTTCTCACGACATTACTTTTGTTGGAATTATACAAACTGCAAGAGCATCAGGACTTGACAAATTTCCAGTTCCTTATGTACTTACTAACTGTCACAACTCACTTGCAGCTGTTGGGGGAACTATAAACGAAGACGACCACATCTTTGGACTTACTGCTGCTAAAAAATACGGTGGAATCTATGTGCCACCTCACATGGCAGTTATCCACCAATATATGAGAGAAGAAATGGCAGGCTGTGGCAAGATGATTCTTGGATCAGACTCCCACACTCGTTATGGAGCTCTTGGTACTATGGCAATTGGTGAAGGCGGAGGAGAACTTGTTAAACAAATCCTTGGCGACACTTACGACATCAAATATCCAGAAGTTGTTGGAATATATTTAGACAATAAGCCAAGGCCAGGAGTTGGACCACAGGATATTGCCCTAGCAATAATAGGAAAAGTTTTTAAGAATGGCTACGTTAAGAATAAGGTAATGGAATTTGTTGGCCCTGGAGTTTCTAATTTAAAGACTGACTACAGGAATGGAATCGATGTAATGACAACTGAAACAACTTGCCTAACTTCTATTTGGAGAACTGACGAAGACACAAAAGAGTTCTTGAGAGTCCATAAGAGAGAAGAGGACTACAAGGAATTAAATCCAGAAAACTTGGCATATTACGATGGCATAGTTTATGTTGACCTAAGTGAAATCAAACCAATGATTGCCCTTCCATTTCACCCATCTAACACTTACACAATTGATGAATTAAATGAAAACTTAGAGGATATTTTAAGAGGAGTGGAAGAAGAGGCAAGGAAGATTACCAACAATCCAAACATCGACTACGACCTCTTAAGTAAAATTAAAAACAATAAACTCCACGTTGAGCAGGCAATAATTGCTGGTTGTGCTGGTGGAACTTATTCAAACATTATGGCCGCAGCAGATATCTTGAAGGGATCATCAACAGGCAGTGGCGAATTCTCCCTTTCTGTTTATCCATCATCTCAACCAATCTTTATGGAGCTAATCAAAAATGGTGCCATGAATGAAATTATGGCTTCAGGTGCAGCAGTTAAGACTGCCTTCTGTGGTCCATGCTTCGGTGCAGGAGACACTCCAGCAAACAATGCCCTAAGTATCAGGCACACAACTAGAAACTTCCCTAACAGAGAAGGTTCTAAGCCAATCCAAGGACAAATGTCAGGAGTTGCCCTAATGGATGCTCGTTCAATTGCCGCTACTGCAAGAAACAAGGGAATCTTGACATCAGCAGAAGAGTTTGCAAGAGACTACGAAGTTCCAGAATACCACTACGATGATTCTGCTTATAGGTCAAAAGTTTACAAGGGATTTAAAAACGAAGACAAGGACGAAGAATTAATCCTTGGGCCAAACATCAAGGATTGGCCAGAAATGTCTGAGTTAACAGACAACATCTTGCTAAAAGTTTGTTCAAAAATAATGGACCCAGTTACAACTACTGATGAGCTTATACCATCAGGAGAAACTTCATCCTACCGTTCAAACCCACTTGGACTTGCAGAGTTCACTCTCTCAAGAAGAGACCCAGAGTATGTGGGAAGATCTAAAGAAGTTAGAGAACTTGAACTTGCAAGAAAGGATAAAAGCTTAGAAGTTGAAGGCAAACTTGCAAAAGTTTTTGAAAAGATTTCTAATAAGTTTGCTGATGTTAAAGCAGAGGAAACAGAAATTGGTTCTATGATTTACGCTATAAAGCCAGGAGACGGTTCAGCAAGAGAACAAGCTGCAAGTTGTCAAAGGGTTTTGGGTGGACTTGCAAACATCTGCGAAGAATATGCCACAAAGAGATACCGTTCCAACGTTATCAACTGGGGAATGATACCTTTCCAAATGAAAGAATCTCCAGACTTTGAAGTTGGCGACTACATTTTTGTTCCAAATATAAGAGAAGCTATTGATGGCGACCTAAATGACATCAAGGCCTATGTAGTTGGTGATGAAATAAAGGAAATCTCACTTTACATCAGCCCACTTACTGACCTTGAAAGAGAAATTATTAAAGAAGGCTGCTTGATTAACTTCAAGAGAAAAAATAAATAATATAAATAAAACTCGGGGAAATCCTCCGAGTTTTTCTTTTGCTAAAAATTATCAAAAAAGAGCAAGTCATCCTTGCCCTTAACTTATATTTATAGAGATTTTTCTAAAAATTCTTTTACCTTTTGGATAAATTCTAAATAATTTACCTTTACATAATCTTTTTTATTGTAGGTTGAAATTAAGTCTCCTGTTATAAAACCTGCTTCAATAGTATCCTTAACAGCCTTCTTTAATTTTATTCCAAACTCATTTAAGTTCTTGTTGCCGTCAAGTTCTCCTCTTTTTTCAAGTCCCGATGCCCAAGTAAAGATTAAAGCAACAGAGTTTGTGGAAGTTATCTCTCCCTTTTGGTATCTCCTATAATGGGCAGTGACTGTTCCGTGAGCAGCTTCATATAAATAAGTGTCCTTGCCAATTATTGAAGACTCCATAAGTGATAGGGAACCAAAAACTGTTGAAATCATATCACTCATTACATCGCCATCGTAGTTTTTTAGAGCCCAGAGAATATTCCCTTCTGACCTCATAATTTTTGCAATGGCATTGTCAATTAAATAATAATCATATCTTATGCCAGCTTTCTCAAAGTCACCTTTATAGTCTTCATAGGCTTCATTAAAAATATCTTTGAAAACAGAATCGTATCCTGGCACAACTGTATCCTTAGTTGAAAAAACTAAATCCATTTTCTTTTCAAGTGCATGCTTGAAACACTCATGAGCAAAGTATTTTATGGATTCAATCTTATTGTATTGAGTCAAGAAAATTGCGTGATAATCTGGAGCATAGGAATATTTTTCTTCCCCATTTATTGTAACTTTAAGCTCATCGCCTTCCTTTACGTCAAAAGACTTAGAAACATAAATATCTCCAAAGGAGTGTCTTGCTATAGCTATTGGCGCCTTCCAAGTGGGAACTAAGATATTCAAGCAGTCAAAAACTATGGGCTCTCTAAACATTACACCATCAAGATAAGCCCTTATAGTTGCATTTGGCGATGGATAAATTTTCTTTAAGTTAAACTCCTCAACCCTGTCCTCATTAGCAGTGATAGTCGCACACTTCACTCCAACCTTGTGTTTTTCAACAGCCTTGGCAGATTCTAGAGTCACTTTATCATCAGTGTCATTTCTATTTTCCATTGAAAGGTCATAATAATCAATATTCAAGTCAATATATGGCTCTAATAATTCACTTTTTATGTCCTTCCAGATGACCCTAGTCATCTCATCTCCATCCATCTCAACGATAGGATTTTGCATCTTTATTTTTTCCAAAAAATCACCTCTAAAAAATTATAACAAAGGTCTATTTATAGAACTAATAGATAAAAATAAAGTCAATTATAGTTAAAAACTATATTTCTAAATCTTTTTTTATGATTTCCCTAACTTTTTCTTCTAGTTCTTCTAGATTATGTCTTTCTTTCTTTATGCAGGTCCTTGCTGTGTCGCCACAAATTATGCACTTTCTCTCGGGAAGTCCCAAGGATGATCTTGAGATTTGTGAGAAGTCCTTGTCGTAGATGTCAAGGTCTAAAAGCCTCCCTCCAAGGGATTCTTCTTCCACTTCCATCATAAGTTTTTTTATTTCTCTTCCATCGCTATCTAAGACTCCTATATATTCCATGCCTGTGATTAAATTTTCATATTCTTCAAATAAAATTTTTATTTTATTTCCTTCTAAAAGTTTTTTAATCTTTTCTATATATTTCTTATGAAAGTCCACAGCTTCTTTAAAGTTTTTGTCTTCTCCAGGAATGTTTAACATAAAGGAAAGTACTGGAGATTCAAACTTTTCTGTCAAAGATTTTATCTTGTAGTATCTTTTTTCTTTTGCTTCGAGCATCCTATTCATGGCAAGTATTTTAGAGTCTATCATTTATTATCCTCTGTCCTTCTTCTGACTTTAGGGCCTTAATTGTAGCTTCTGGCAAATATTTGTAAGCTTCTTCAAATTTTCTTTCTTTCAAAAGGGTCCTAACTTTTGAAGCAGAAATTATTTCATTATCCAAGCTTGCCCTTGGAATTTCTACAACTTCTAGACCATATTCTGGCAAGATTTTTTCCATGGTTTCGTTGTAATTTTTTGTCACCACGTCCTTGTCCTCACTGCCCACAAATCTCTTTTTTATATTTAGGGCCTTGGCAAAGTATCTGCCAAATATTTTTGTGTCAAGCTCTGAATAGGCCTTTAAAATAGTTTTTTCATCCTTGTAGAAATATGTTGGGAAGGTATTTTTTGAAATTATATAGTCGTTGCCAGGGTGGACAAGCACGTCGTCATACTTTTCCAACTCTTCTTTTACAATCTTATACCTAAAGTCGTAGGGAAAGGTTGATCCATCTTCTTCCACCATAAAGATGTGTAAGAGGTCAGTTTGTTTTCTTGCTTCATTAATTAAATAGAGATGACCCTTGGTCATTGGGTTTGCATTTATTACAATTGCACCAGACTCTCTCTCATCTTCAATATTTTTTAAGAGTTTATGGAGTTCATCTATCTTGTTGTCTAAGAGGGCAACATCCTCTGTCTCTTCAACCAGAGAAAAACCAAAGTCTGTAAAAATCTTGATATTTTTTGGCTTTGTAAAGATAAAGAGGTGATTTTTGCCATTCTCGTATTGGTGGTCAAGTAGTCTTGTGATTATTGCGTTGGTTATTCCCATGCCTTGGTAGGTCGGGTCAATGGCAAAACATTTTAAGACTCTTCCTGCACAGGATCCTGTCCCAACAATTTTGTCGCCATCAAAGGCAGCAAGAGTGTAGTCCACATCCCTCTCATAGTTTATGTCAAAGTCTTCCAAAAATTTTTCAATATTCTTTTTTTCAAATTTCATAACTTGTCTGTAATCAATCAATGTTAGCCTCCAAGAGATAGAAATACAAGGTTAGAATCAAAAAGTCGGCACAGCCACCTGGACTTAGGTTCCTCCTCTTGTATTCTTCATTTATTTTTTGGATTTCTCTCATTCCATTTTCATTTTCGTACAACTTGTTTTCAAGGACATGGGCTGAAGTTTCTTTTAAAAATTCTAGACCTTCAAGCCCTCCTCTTTTGATTATGTTTGAATCCTCGACAAGGGACATGAAATAAAACAGGGTACCAGTAAGAGCATAGTCAAAGTTTGTTTCTTTCTCAGCTTCCTTTAAGAAGTCCAGTCCCATAAGGGCCTTCTTAAAACCTTCTTCGGCTTCTTCTCTTATCCCCTTTAGGCCATATTTTTTGTAGTTTTTTTCGCCATGAGTCTCGGCCTTATCTATTTTTAATTCATTGCTTATGCCACGATTGAGATAAGCCACCCTATCAATTACCTTTTCAAAAGAAAAATCTTCTCCCCTAATTTCTATTGCAGTAGCATAGACCATGAGGCCTAGAGAAAAAATAATTCCCTTGTGGGTGTTGACTCCACCTGTTGCTTCTTTCATCTTGTCTTCATAAAGCTTTCCATATTCTCTAAGTTCCAAGAAATCTTCTCCATTAGATTTTTCTCCAAGTTCATAGGAAATTTTGAAGTAGTCGTAGAGGACCAGGGATGATTTTAAAAAGTCCATGTAGTCCATGTCGTCGTGGGCGCCCACATCTATTAGGCTGACAAGTCCTGGCTTGGGACTCAAAGATACCTCATAGATGAGAGCGTAAGTTGCAAGTCTTGCGATTTTATCTGAATTTAACATAATCCCTCCGCCTTCATTATAATAAATAAAAAAATTTTCATCTACTTTTTTATTTTTGTGTGAGGGACTTCTTATTTTTGTCAAGAAAAAAGAGAGGTCAAGCCTCTCAATTTTATAAATTTTAAATTGTTTAATTTCTTTTAAGTTTGATTTTCAAAATTTTATTTTTAATCTTAATTAAAAGTCAAATTAAAATTGGGCGTCGTTGTACCTCGCCTTATATACATAGGAATTTTGGTTTAGAGCTGTTAGGATTTCGTCTTGATGGTTCTTATCCTTGGTATCAATAACAACGCTTACTATCATGGAGTCAATTGTGTCGCCAACTAGGTCGATGTTTTGATTAATCTTTACTATGTTTGCCCCTTGCTTTTCAAGAAGTGCTGACATCTTGGATATTTGTCCAGGCTGGTCATCTAATTTTATCTTAAGTTCCATCCTCCTGTTAGTCTTGTAAAGTCCCTTTTGAATTACTTTTGAAACTCTTGTGACGTCAATGTTTCCACCAGAAAGAATACAACAAACTTTTTTGCCCCTGTGGTTAAATTTCTTATACATAAGGGCTGCAACTGTAGATGCCGCTGCTCCTTCTGTTATGATTTTGTTGTCCTCAAGAAGGGTTAAGATTGCAGAAGAAATTTCTCCTTCAGTTACAAGAACTATGTCGTCTACATATTCCTTTACCATTTCATATGTAATTTCTCCAGGAGTTTTAACTGCAATGCCATCGGCAATTGTGGATCCACCTGTAACTGTTAGACGCTTGCCCTCTCTTATTGATTCATACATTGATGGGGCAATCTTTGTTTGAACTCCAATTATTTTTATGTCTGGATTTATGGACTTGGCTGCTAAGGCAACACCAGAGATTAGTCCGCCACCACCTATTGGCACAACTATTATGTCAAGGTCAGGAAGTTCTTCTAGAATTTCTAGTCCAACTGTCCCTTGGCCTGCAATAATTTTTTCATCGTCAAAGGGTGCAATGAAGGTGTAGCCTTCCTCTTCAGATAATTTTTTTGCAAAGGCTGCTGCATCATCAAAGGAATCTTTTACTAGTTCAACTTCAGCCCCATAATTTCTTGTGGCCTTGACCTTAGAAAGAGGTGCGTGATAAGGCATGCAGATAACAGACTTTATCCCCCTCTCACTTGCTGACTTGGCAACTCCTTGGGCGTGGTTACCTGCCGAGCAAGCCACAACTCCCCTCTCTGCTTCCTCATCTGATAGGGTTACAATCTTGTTGTAGGCTCCCCTCAACTTGAAAGATCCTGTATCTTGGAGGACTTCAACCTTGAGGTAGATGTCTTCTCCAAGGTTTGGTGCGTAAACTACAGGAGTTTCTTTTATGTGACCCTCGAGTCTTTCCTTGGCTTCGTAAACTTCTTTCACGTCCATTTTACTCACCTTCTTTTTTATGATGGACAATACTTACAAATTTATCTCCTTCTAAAATTTTTCTAACTCTCTTTTCAAAATCCATACGGCTCATCCAAACTACCCTGTCGCAACCCAGGCACTTTAATTTCATATCTGCACCCTTTCTTGCGATTTCCCACTTGTTTTCACCACATGGATGTCCCTTCTTTAGGGTAACTATATCGCCTAACTCATAGTAAAGCATCTTCAATTTCTCCTTTTATAAACTTATTTCTAATCATAGGGGGATCAATATTTTCTCTTTGCATTGTTTTTATAATCTCGGACCTAAGGGCAAACTCAAGATCATACTGTTGCCCCTGCTTTGTGTAATAGACAAGGGCCATCTTGTAGAAATCCCTTCCATTTTCAGTAACTCCCCAGAAGTTTGGTCCCATTACCATGTCTTTGTGGTCCCTGTATTTTTCTATGGCTTCTTTTATTTTTTCTTCGGCAAAGTCTGGGTCACAAGAATTGTCTAGGTAAAATTCAATTTTTGTCCTTATATTTGCCCTTTCCTTGTTGGAAATAATTGAAATGTTGCTGTTGGGAATGACGTGAAGAATCTTATCAAAGTCACGAATTTTTGTGACCCTAAGTCCAAGGTCTTCAACAATTCCTTGAATGTCACCAATCTCAACTAAGTCCCCAACAGAATATTGGTCTTCAAAAATTATAAAAAATCCATTGATAAAGTCCTTAACAAGACTTTGGGCGCCAACACCTATTGCCAATGAAAACACACCTAGAGTTGCAATAATTGGTGCAATTGAAATGTTAAAGATACTCATGATTATTGTAATTCCAATAAAAATTAGGACTACCTTAATTATACGTCTGATTAAATTTGTAACTGTAACTATCCTGTTGTAGGATCCCTTTTCCTTTATCTTATCTGAATTTAATTGTCTTCCTATAAAGGAATCGATTAACTTTAAAATTATAAAAGTTCCTACAATTATAATGGCAACCACAAGTAGCCTTTCCCAAGACTCTAGTCCACCGAAGGTTGATCTCAAGGCCTGGTCTGCCTCACTTGCAACAGCGTCTGTATTTTTTTCTATGTTCACTTTTACACCTCTTTATAAGTTGTCTCAATTTTACTATCTTCTTCTCTTACTGTATTTGTATTTACAACGGAGTAAAGACTTAGGTCCCCATTTCTCAAGGCCCCTATCAAAAGTCCGTTGATTTTAATTTTGTCTAGGGAGTAGCCCAACCTTGTGTAAAACTCTCCCGAGTTTCCAATTTCTCCACCAACATCACTTGGTCCATAGACATAAATTGATCCAGAAATATTTTCCATCTTGTTGACATTGGCTGCAATTATTTTTTTCTTGCCTGGCTTTAGGATGTAATTGTATTCTGTGATAATTCCTGAATGAAGAAGGTAGGTCTTCTTGCCTTCCACCAGGATGTCAGAAATATTTGGGACCCTGTCCTCATATATTGTGCCAGAATTCATAAACCTATAAATTGTCTTGTCCGTAAGTGCCAAGACTGACCTCTTGTCCTTCTTTAGGTACATGACAATTTCGTGGCTTAGGCTTTTTGAAGTTTTTTCTCCCTTGTTTAAATTATAAACAAGAGAAGTATAACCACTTGTCTCATTTTTTATTTCTGCAACAGAAAGATTTTTATCATCAACTACATCGTGAGTCAAGATTTGATTACCTGTCCTGTAAATCTCTGTAAGAGTTGAGTCGTTGCCCATTAAATATAAAATTTCATTTTTCTCATCAACGACGTGAAAAATTATATTTGCATTTTCATAAGTAATGTTAAAGATATCTCCCTTAACATCTGTGGTTGAGAGAAGCTCGCCCATCTCTGAATACATGTGAACCTTGCCCAAATCTTTCTCATACAAGAAGGCGTAGTTATTGGCGAAGAAGGCCTCGATGTTTTCATCTTCCCTTTGAATCTTCTTTACAATATTCCCTTCCCTGTCTGTTATATATAGAACTGGGTCAGCCCACAAAAATACAGACTTAGATGCAAGGCTGAAGTCCTCTATGGGCTCATTAACACTTACCCCCTTAAGTCTTACTATGGTCCTATCCTTGGAAAAGTTTTTATGGTTAAAATATATAAATCCTAAAAATATAAGTAATAAAAATAAAATTATTGCGTGATTTTTTTTAATTCTCAAAATACCACTCCCGACTTCATTATAACATTTATACTTTTAATTTTGCATTGAAATGGCATAAAAAAAGAGGGGTCAAACCCCCTTTTTAGTTTGTTTTTTGTTTAAGATTATCGCCCCTGCTAGGACAAAGACAAGTCCCAAGACAATATTTATTGTTAGGTCTTCTCCAAGGACCAAGATGGATAAAATTGTCCCGAAGACTGGAATAAATAATTTGTAAATTCCAAACTCACTGGCACTGTAGTTTTGAAGGACAAAGGTCCAAGTTGTAAAGGCTGTTGCTGATATAAAGGCACCATAGGATAGCATTAAGAATAAGACGAAGTCATAGTTCACAGTAGACTTCTTTGTCAATGCCCCAATAATTATAAGTGGCAGGGCCCCAAGGGCAAATTGCGAACCAGTAAGAAGAAAGCCATTTAAGTTTCTTCCGTACTTTCTTATTAGGACGCTGGAAAGGGCATTAACAGTTTGGGCAATTAAGACAAAACCTTCTCCAGTAAACTTAAAGTGGAAGCTTCCCTGTGAGTTTAAATTTGTTATAAGTAACCCAGTTGAACCAACAAGTAGGGCTATGACCTTTTTCTTAGTAAGTCTCTCATCACTAATTAAGAGGACGGAAAACAAAACTGTGATAAAAGCATTTGACGATTGTATAACTGCAGTAAGAGACCCCAAGGTGTTGGAGAGTCCAATATAGTAAAAACCATACTGTAAACAGGTCTGCAACAAGCCAATAATTATAATAAATTTAAAATTTACATTTTCTCTCTTTACTTCTTCCTTGTTGAAAAGAAAAAAGTATATGAAGGTCAAAAGTCCTCCCATAAAAAATCTTATCCCGGCAATATAAATTTTCCCACCAGGATCATCTGGCAAGATGTTGGCATGAATGTAAGTTGTCTTTATTAGGGGTATGGCAGAGCCCCAAAGTAGCATTGCCAAAAGTGAAAAAACTATTGCCCATCTCTTTTCTTTTATAAGTTTCATTTCTCCCTCCAATCTCAAAATTTTTGTATTTTATAAAAATAAATTTTTAAAAATATTTAGTCTTACTAAGAACTCTAAAAAATAAATCAAAAACACAAATAAAAATTCAAATTAAAAAAGGAGGTCGCCCTCCTCTTTCATATTCTATTAAAATTCTTGAATTTTTCTTCTGATGTTTTCTTTTGTGAAGCCAAATCTTTCAAATACTTCAGCGCCCTTTCCACTTGCACCAAAGGTATCAATGGAAATTGCCATTCCCTTCATACCAATGTACTTGTGCCATCCAAAGGATGATAGGGCTTCAATAGAGATCCTCTTAGTGATATTTGATGGAAGAATTTCTTCCTTATAGTCAGAGGATTGGGCATCAAAAAGTTCCATAGAAGGCATTGAAACCACACGAACTCCCTTTAGTCCTTCTGCTGCTTCAAGGGCAAGAGAAACTTCTGAACCTGTAGCTATTACAATTTTTTCAAGTTCTCCTTCTTCCTTCTTAATTATATAAGCACCCCTGTAAATGTCTTTTGAAGAGTTTTCAAGTTGTGGAAGACCTTGTCTTGATAGGGCAAGGACAAAAGGTGTGTTCTTTGAATTGAAGGCAAGATTAAGTGAAGCTGCAGTTTCACGTCCATCAGCAGGTCTTAATACAACAATTCCTGGGATGGACCTTAGCATTGCAAGATGTTCAATTGGTTCATGAGTTGGCCCGTCTTCTCCAACTCCAATGGAGTCGTGAGTAAAGATGTAGACATTTGGAATATTCATAAGGGCTGCGAGTCTAATTGTTGGCTTTAAGTAGTCACTGAAAACCAAGAAGGTTGACGCATAAGTCCTTAGGCCTCCATGAAGAAGGATTCCATTTGTGATTGCACCCATGGCATTTTCACGAACACCAAAAGTTATATTTCTTCCAAGTCTATTGTCAGCTGAGAAATATTCTTCTCCCTTTAGCATAGTCTTATTTGATGGTCCAAGGTCAGCTGATCCACCAAAGATGAGGATGTTGTCCTTGGCAATCTTATTTAAAACTTCGCCAGAGATTGCACGAGTTGCCATGTCCTTGTCAAAGGAATCGTAGTAAGAATCTTCTAATAATTCCTTCTTTTCTAATTTAAAGGCAGCAAGATAGTCTTCATATTCCTTAGGATATTTCGCTGCATATTCTTCTTCAATTTTTTTCTTTTCATTTACCTTTGCAGTGTTTTCTTCAACGATTTTTTGGAAGTGAGCCTTCACATCTTCTGCAACATGAAAATCTTCATCAGGAAGTCCAAAGAATTCACGAGTTGACTTTCTGTCTTCCTTGCCTAGGGGTTCACCGTGAGCCTTTGCAGAGTCTTCTCTCGGTGAGCCGTAGCCAATTTTTGTCTTAACTTCAATAAGTGCAGGCTTGTCAGATTTTTTTGCTTCTTCGATTTTTGCATTTATTTCATCTAAGTCATTTCCATCTTCTACTACAAAAGTGTCCCAGCCAAGAGCCTTGTACCTGTCACAAACATTTTCTGAGAAGGCAAGGTCAGTTGATCCCTCAATGGAAATTTTATTTGAATCGTAAAGTACGATTAGTTTATTGAGTTTAAGTGTGCCAGCTAGTGAAGATGCTTCGTTGGAAATTCCTTCCATTAGACATCCATCCCCAACTAGGGCATAAGTATAGTGGTCAACAAGTTTTAGGTCTTCCTTGTTGTAGAGGGCAGCAAGTTTTTCTTCTGCAATTGCCATACCAACTGCCATGGCAATCCCTTGGCCAAGAGGTCCAGTAGTTGCTTCAACACCCATAGTGTGACCGTACTCTGGGTGACCTGGTGTTCTAGAATCAAGTTGCCTAAAGTTTTTTAAGTCATCAAGACTTAGACCGTAGTCAAATAAGTAAAAAAGTGAATATAAAAGTGCAGATCCATGTCCTGCAGAAAGGACAAACCTGTCCCTATTTTTCCAATCTAAGTCTTTAGAATCTCTCACAAGATGATTCTTAAAAAGAGCATAGGCCATTGGTGCAGCACCAAGGGGTAGTCCTGGGTGACCTGAATTTGCATTTTCAATTTGATCAACAGATAGCATTCTCAAAGTATTAACTGCTTTATTTTCGATATTCAAAATTCCTCTCCTCACTCAACTGAATTTTTATCTCTCATTACCGCCAACAAAAACTTTGGCAAATCAATTTGCCTCTTAATCCTAGATGGGTTTTTTATAAGCCTGTAAAGCCACTCAAGGCCTAGCTTAATAAAAATATCTGGGGCCCTGTTTGCCCTGCCAGATAAGATATCTAGGACTCCACCATTTCCAATTATGACCTTGGCATCTATTTCATCCTTCCAAGCGTCAATCCACTTTTCTTGACGAGGAAAACCAAAGCCAACAAAGACAATGTCAATGTCCTTGGAATTTATTTCTTCTATTATTTTTTCTTCTACACTAGACTTCTCACCGTCTAGCTTGGAATTGAAATAGCCATTGTGAAATCCTGCAACATTTAAGTTTTTATATTTTTCATTGACAGCTTCTGCTGCATCCCTTGCAACACCTTCCTTGCCACCTAAAAAATATAAGTTGAGACCCATCTCATCAGCAAGCTCAAGTAGCTTAATAGAGGTATCAAAACCTGTGACCCTCTCTTTTAAAGGCTTATTCCTTAGCTTTGATGCATGGATAAGACCAATCCCGTCAGCAAGAATTAAATCTCCTGAGTTAACAAGATTCTTTAGATCTTCATCTCTCTTAGCTGCCATTACGATTTCAGTATTTGGTGTGTAAATTTTTTTAAGTGAATCTCCCTTTAAGAAGTCCCTTAAAATATTTTCACACTCAGCATTATCAATGTTAAAAATTTCAACTCCAAAAATTTTTACTTTTTCCATAAATCTCTCCGCTAATAAGTTTATCACATAGGCGAGAGCATTTCTATTGTTAATGATTTTTAAAGTTTAAATTTTTTCAAGTATCATAAGAAACTATTTAAATTTTTTAAACAAAAAAAGACTACCTCTTACGAGATAGTCAATATGTATGTTGCCCAATTATTTTATCGCCAAGCTAACTTTTATTGCTGCGTCGATCTCATCTATGACATCCTTGTCGAATCTACCGATTTTCTCTCTCAACCTTTTTTTATCTATTGTCCTCAACTGCTCTAGAAGAATTACAGAATTCTTTGGCAGTGGAACATCTTTAGCTTTCACATTAACGTGGGTTGGTAACTTCGCCTTGTTAAGTTGAGATGTAATTGCAGCTATTATTATTGTAGGCGAATATTTGTTTCCAATGTCATTTTGAACAACAACTACGGGCCTTACTCCTCCCTGTTCTGATCCAATAACTGGCGACAGGTCGGCATAGAATATGTCCCCTCTTTTTATCATCATAACTTTTCACCTTTTAAGGCAAGAGAGAATTAAAAGATTGATCTATGAGCAACCTTTATATCATTCTATCACAATTATTCCCATTATATCCACTAATCAAAAATTTTTTTGAGCTTTTGCTTGCCTTTTTTTTACTTTTTTTCAAAAAGTTTAAAAACTTGGTCAAGGCCTTCTATTAGGTCTCTTGCCCTTAGGCTGGTCTTTGAATTTTTACTTGCAAAGAGGTCCCCTGAGAGTCCGTGAATATAAACTCCAAGCCTTGCCGCATCATAAAGGTCATAATTTTTCATCATGGCAGAGATTATGCCCGTCAAGACGTCACCTGATCCTCCACTTGCCATGCCAGAGTTGCCAGTCCTATTGGTGTAAGTTCTCTCTCCATCTGTGACGATTGTCTCGTGACCCTTTAGGACTAGGATGACTTTATATTTTTTTGCAAACTCTTCTGCAACTTCTTTTCTATTATTTTTAATTTCATCTAAAGACAAGCCAGTTAGTCTTGCAAACTCTCCCTCATGGGGTGTTAGAATTGTCGTGAGGTCTTTTCTCTCTTCTAATAAATTTAAATTTTTTGACAAGATGTTTAAGCCATCGGCATCTATTAAAAGGTTTTTCTCAATTTTTATTGTTCTCTTAAAGACTTCTTGCCCATAAGCCCCAAGTCCCATGCCAGGTCCCATGGCAAGGACATCTAGACCTTCAATAAATTTTTCCATTTCATCTAAACCATCAAAGTTCTTTGCTATGGGTTCAATGTATTTTATGGACATTATGTCAAAGATTTCTCTTGGGACAATATTATAAACTAGACCTGCACCAGCTTTTAAGGCAGCATTTGATGAAAGGTAAGAGGACCCTGTCATCCCCATGGACCCACCAAGGATTCCAATTTTTCCAAAGTCTCCCTTGTGGCCAAAGTCGTCCCTGTCCTTCCAAAGGGATTTTATTTCTTCATCTAAAATTATTTCTTCTTCATGATTTTTTCCCATAAAATTATCTCCCCTGACTTTTGCCACTGCCACTGCATAGTCCCTTTCATGACTGATAGATAAATCAAATTTCATATCAAATACTTCTGCGTAAGGGGCATCTCCCTGGTATTTTATTTTTATGTCCTTAAAAGAAATTTTTCCAAGACCTGTCCCAAGAGCCTTAGCCACAGCTTCCTTGGCAGCAAAGATTCCACTTGCCCTTTCATAGGGGTCTTTTCTCTTTTTAATTCTTTCTATCTCATCTTCATTAAAAACTTTTGGAAGAAAATTTTCCTTTTCCTCCATTAGTTTTTTTATCCTAGAAATTTCTACTATATCTATACCAAGCATTTTATCACCATTGACATTTATTTTATTTTCGATTATTATATCATAAATAGTATGAATATAAGACGTTGAAGATATACAGTAAGCGAAAGCTGAATTACAATATTGGAGTCTATTAATTTTTGAGGCCTCGGCGAAGAAAGGTGGTACCACGAATGCGTCCTTTCGTTCACGGGGCCTTTTTTATTTTTTTGGAGGAATTTATGGAAAATGTATACGATATTTTAAGCGAGAGAGGTTACTTAGACCAATGCACTTATGAAGACGAGCTGAGGGAAATGCTTGGCAAGGAATCAGTTCCTTTTTACGTTGGCTTTGATGCAACTGCTGACTCCCTAACTCTTGGTCACTTTATCCAAATTAGGGTTATGCAACACATGCAAAAGGCTGGCCACGTGCCTATTGCCCTACTTGGTGGAGGAACTACAACTATTGGTGACCCATCAGGCAAGTCTGACATGAGATCTCTTATGGACAGGGAAACTATTGATTACAACGCAAGAAGATTTAAGGAACAAATTTCTAGCTTCTTAGATTTTTCTGACGGCAAGGGCTACATTGAAAACAACGCCGACTGGTTAACTAAGTTAAACTTCCTAGAATTTGTTAGAGAAATTGGTATCCACTTCTCTGTTAACAGGATGCTACAATTTGATTGCTACAAGAACAGGATGGAAGAAGGACTTACTTTCTTTGAATTCTCCTACATGCTTATGCAATCCTATGACTACCTATACCTTTACAGGAAGTATGGATGTAAGCTAGAAGTTGGTGGATCTGACCAATGGTCCAACATACTTGGTGGTTATGAACTTGTAAGAAAGCTTGAAGGCGACAAGGTTTATGCCATGACATTTAAGCTTCTTACTACTGCAGCAGGAATCAAGATGGGTAAGACTATGGCAGGAGCAATTTGGCTTGACCCAGAAAAGACTACACCTTACGAAATGTTCCAATACCTAAGAAACTGCGACGACAGAGATGTTATTAAGTTCATGAAGCTTCTTACTATGCTTCCACTTGATAAGATTGCTGAATACGAAAAATTAGAAGGCGCAGAAATAAACAAGGCTAAAGAAGTTCTTGCCTTTGAAGTTGTAAAGGACATTCACGGCGAAGAAGCTGCTAAGGCTGCTCTTGATGCTTCTCACTCCCTATTTGGCGGCGACAAGGCATCAGAAGATATTCCTTCAACTGAATTTGAAGCTGCAAAGTTTGACGAACCTGTGGGAATCTTAAACCTTATGACTGAGCTTGGACTTATCAAGACAAACTCCGAAGGTAGAAGACTAATCCAACAAGGTGGCGTTAGCATTGACGACGAAAAAATAAATGACCCTAAACTTGAAATCACAAAAGATAGCTTCAAGGATGGAGAAATTATCATTAGGAAGGGTAAAAAAGTTTACCACAAGGTTATTATAAAGTGAGGTTAAGATGAATTTAGAACCAAAAAAAGTTTTTGATTATTTTGAAGAATTATCACAAATTCCAAGAGAATCTGGTAATGAAAAGGGAGTTTCAGACTTTTTAAAGAAGTTTGGAGAAGAAAGGGGCTACGAAGTTGTTCAAGATGACAGCCTAAATATTATTATGGAAGTGCCTGCAACAAGTGGCATGGAAGATAAGCCTAAGGTTATCCTACAAGGTCACATGGACATGGTTTGTGAAAAGGGCAAGGACTCTAAGCACAACTTTGAAACTGATCCAATTGAACTTATTGTTGATGGAGATTCTCTTCACGCCAATGACACAACTCTTGGAGCAGACAATGGAATTGGTGTTGCCATGGCAATGGCTCTTGCAGAAGAAGAACACGGTCCACTAAAGATAATAGTAACAGTGTCAGAAGAAACTGACATGCACGGTGCCAAGGACCTTGATGCAAAACATCTTGATGCCAAGTACCTTATCAACATTGACTCTGAAGAAGAAGGTGTCCTAACAGTTTCATCTGCAGGTGGAAAACTTCTTAAATCAAGATTTATCTTTAAAGAAGAAGATTATTCTGGCAAGGCCTTTGACCTTCACCTTCACGGCTTCTTAGGTGGACACTCTGGTATGGAAATTGCCAACAACAGGGGCAACATGATCAAGGTTATGGCTGAGATCATCAATAAGCTTGATGATGCAAAATTAATTGACATCAACTGTGGAACAAAACAAAATGCCATCCCAAGAGAAGGTAGACTTTCTCTTGTGGCAGATGAAAAAGCTCTTGAAGAAGCAATTGACTTTGTAAAAGATAAGTTCAAGGATGTGGCAGGAGAACTTATAATAGAATGTAAGGAAATTTCTCACAAGGGAAAAGTCTTAACTCAGGATGACACTAAAAAACTTGCAAACTATTTATTAGAACTTCCAACTGGACCACACACTTTCTTAAATGAAGAGAAAAAAGTTCTTGAATCATCATCAAATCTTGCTATTGCAAAAAAACTTGATGACGCAATAGAAGTTTTTGTTTCACTAAGATTTGCATCTTCTTCACTTTCAGAAGAATTTGGCAAAATTTACTTGGATATAGTTGAAAAATATGACTGCCAAGCAGAATTTATCAATCCTTATCCAGAATGGGAATACAGAAAAGAATCTGACTTTAGAGAAATTGTAAAGAAAATCTACAAAGAGATTACAGGAAAGGAAATGGAAGAAGAATTCACACATGGCGGACTTGAATGTGGTGTCTTCTACAAGAAAAATAAAGACTTAGACATCATCTCCATTGGACCAGACACTGTTGGAGCTCACACACAAAAGGAAACTCTTTCAATTTCTTCAACTAAGAGGGTTTACGACCATCTTGTAAAAGTTTTAAAGGCTCTTTAATAAAATAAAGAATGGCTGTCATTTGGCAGCCATTTTTTCTTGCAAAAAAAGAAACCCCTAGGGGTTTCTCTATAAAAATTATTCTATTATTTATAAATTAATAAATTACATAAATTTCCTATATATATAATTTATCAATTAATAAAGTATCAAAGATTTTTAATTGCGATGACCTCGTTATGATTTAGGATTAACTGGTCAGTTAAGGCCTCAACAATAACTAGACCCCTGCCATTGCACTTTTTTTCTCCACAATCATAGGAGGAAGTGTCGTGGTCAACGCCCCTTCCCTCATCTGAAACAATAATTTTTAAAAAATCATCTTTTATAAGCAAATTCAAATAGACCTTCTTTCTAAGGTCTTCTTGGTTACCATGGATTGCTCCATTTATTACAAGCTCATTTAAAATAACTTTTATATCAAATAATTTCTCTTGGTCGGCAATATAAGGATTTAAATCTCTCATGGCTGAATCCAAAAAACCCTTTATTAGAGATAAATCGCTATATACAGAACCATTAAATCTATATAAAGTATCCATAATTCTCACTCCATCTACTAGAAAATTACCCATTACTTCTCTCATTTAAACTCCAAAAACTATGAAGGTATTTAATTTTAAAATTTTACTGTATTATATTTAGCAATTTGTTATAATGTATTTAAGCTTGGAAAAAAGCATAAATTTTAATAGGAGGAAGATAAAAATGAAAAAATACGAATGTACACTTTGTGGATACATCTATGATCCTGAAGTAGGCGACGAAGATAACGGCGTTAAAGCTGGTACTGCATTTGCTGATCTACCTGAAGATTGGGTTTGCCCTCTTTGTGGAGCAGAAAAATCAGACTTCGAACCTGTTGAATAATAATATTAAAGAAGGCTTAGGCCTTCTTTTTTTGTGTAGCTTTTTATAAATTTTAAATTTTTATCCACAATTTTCTTTTTTTATCTACATTTGTAGATTAATATCCACTTTTTTATAAATATCTATGAGATTTTTTCTCTAATTTCTTTTTATTTATCCACAGTTATAATATTTTCTAAAATCTCAAATAAAAAAGTCATGAGCCTTCTTTTATATAAAACTCATGACCTCTTTCTCATATTTATTTTTTCTTAATCAAGCTTCAGATAATCTATAAGAGCTCTCGTGGTATTTTCTAGATCTTCTAAAACTATATACTCTTCCTTTGTGTGGACCTTTTCCATTCCAACTCCAACTATAAGAGAGTTAAAGCCCTCTTCGGCAAAGAAGTTGGCATCAGATCCACCACCAATTATTACTTCTTTTGCATCTACCCCTACATTCTTGTAAGATTTTATAACTTCTTTTGCAAATTCCATATCACTTGGAGCAAGAGCTGGATAGTCCAAAGTTTTTTCAAAGTCAAAATCTTCTGTCAAGCCCCCTACAATTTTTTGATATTCGTCTAAAATTTCTAAAACATGGTCCTTGTCGTGACCTCTTATCTCTCCAGAGAATTCGAGATAATCTGGAACGACGTTTTTTGGAAAATCAGAATTTATCTTAGAGACATTTGCTGTTGTAAACTCGTCAATCCTTAGGTTCTTAAATTGAGATAGAGCCTTAGCTGCAATCATAATTGCTGATATTCCCTTCTCTGGCTCAATGCCTGCATGGGCAGACTTGCCTCCTATCTTGAATTTATAAGAATAAGATGTAGGTGCCTTGTAGGCCACCTTGTCACAAGATCCTGCGTTATCAACTACAATCATATTTTTGGCAGGATTCATATTTTTATAAACTTCTTTCCAATTTATATTTCTTGCACCAAGCATTCCCACTTCTTCTCCAGGTGTGAAAATTGCATAAATGTCTCTGTGTTTAATATTATTTTTAACAAGATAATAAATTGAATATAGAATTGCTGCAAGCCCTCCCTTGTCGTCGCCTCCAAGAGTTGTGTTGCCATCACTTTTCCAAATTTTATCCTCTTTTATAATTTTTAAACCCTTGTTAGGTTCAATTACATCCATGTGAGATGAAAAAGTAACACCTTCTCCATCTCCCTTAAATTTTGCAAAAATTGTAGGAGCCTTGCCCCCATATTTATCTTGTGACTGGTCTAGATAGACTTCTCCACCAAGTTCTTTTACAAAATTTATTATATATTCTGCCACTTTCTCTTCTCTATAAGAAGGAGAGTGGATCAAAAGTAAGTCTTCAAAAATTTCTAAAAGTTTTTCTCTTTCAAAGTCCTTCATATTTCCTCCTATGAGTTCTTATTAATAGTTTCCAATTGTGTTTTTGCAAAGTAAATTGATGAGAAAACTGTAACAAGAGTTATTAGGAATGTTGCATTAAATGGTATTAGGGCAACAATCTTAGACATAACAAAGGCAACAACTAAGGCAAAAACTCCTGTCTTAAAAGATTTAACAGAAAATTGTGCAAAGATTCCTCCATAAAGTGCTGGAATTATAAGAGTCAAAACTTCTTTGACGTGGTCTGGCAAATTGACGATTACAGTTTGGGCAAAAATTGTTGATATAATTACAAAGAATGTTGCAACATAAATTGAAACTGCAATACCTATTGTTCCCATCATTGAACCTTCATCTGTTCCTTGCTTGTAGCCTGAACCAGAAATTGCTGATACTGCCGCAGGAATTTTTAAATTGACACTGTTTCCTGATAGGGTTGACATGTATAGACCTGCTGCCCCAATTATTGGATAGTTGGCAATTGGTTCTGAAAAGTAAAAGGCTCCTGATACAGACATTTGTGAAATTGCACCTGCTATTATGGCTGCTAGACCTGGATTATATCCATAATAAAAAGTCATAAGCATTGGTGGAAGAAGTACAGCAATCATGCCAAGAGCCATTGTAAGTCTTCCAAACTTGTGAATTGATTGAGAAAATTTTTCGTAAGCTGTCATTTTTTCCTCCTTAAAATATTAATTGAGATGCAATTGCACCAATAAACATTGCAAAAGTAAGTCCCCAGTCTTTTAACCAAGCGTACTTCTTGCCCAACTTTTGGCAGATAAACATAATTATGAAGCCAAATACAGTTGCAAAAGTAACCTTTGGATTTGTGTTTACCTTTGATAGGTTGTCTACACAAAAATATGCAAAGGCTCCAAGCATAGCTCCCACAGAAACTGCAGGAAGAAGTGCCTTCCTACCACCAGTAAGGATGTGGTTTACAGATTCCATCTTGTGGCCAAAAACTATCATAAAGATTAACCAACCCATTACACCAAGAGCAGGTGTCCAAAGAGCATTGGCATAAACTGTTGGGTCCATTGTTGTAGCAAGTTCTGAACCCATTGCCTTGGCACCAAAGTTTGCAGCCATGGTTTCGTAATTTGTTCCACCAATTACTGACATCCTAAGAGCTGTGACTGGTGCACCAAGAGTAACAATAAGTGCAAGTATGGATCCACAAATACCAAGTGCAGGTCCAATAGATGAAACCGCCGCTGTCACTATTCCCTTTTTGATTTTCTTCTTATCCATGTTCATTTCCTTCGTAGCCTTTAGGGCCCTTCTCAAAAGATAAGTCCCTTGGAAAAGAACTAAGATGATACCAACAGAACAAACCATATACATAAGTGGACTGTTGGCAAACTGCCATTGATCTTTCATAATTATTCCTCCCTTTTTTGAATAAATTATCGACAGTATAACACAATCCTTTTTCCTTGTAAACCTATACTTAAATACAATAATTAATAAAAACAAACAAAAAAGACCTGATGAAATAGAGTTTTTATCAGGTCTTCATAAGTTTTATTAAATTTTTTAAATTTTTTTATTTTATTTTCTATTTTTTATTAAATACAAAAAATCAATTAAATCATAGTTTAATTCGTCATTTTAATAAATTAAATTTTCTTTAACTTATTAAGTCTTTCTAATTAAAATTTACCTATTTCCTTAGAAAATTTAATAGCTTCTTCAAGCATTTGAGTTGTTATTTGGTGGTAGGTCATGTCAAAAAGTTTAAAGCCCAAGAGTTTTTTGTCCTCATAAACTTTTTCAATTTCCTTGACAAAGGACTCTTGGCCAGCTGGGTAGATTATATCATCGTTTCTTCCGTTAAAAAGAACAATAGGCCTATCCTTAAAAGCCTCTGGACTATCCATTGGGTTCATGTCTAGGAAAAATTCGTTAATCCTAAATTCTCTCTCGTCAATATTGTCCTTATTTTTAAGTTCATTAACTCCACGCACAAGTTCTTCCCAATTGTTTATCCCGTTAAAGACAAAGGCCATCTTGAGGTCTTTCTTAAAGGCATAAAGTCCTCCAGCAGTAATAGCACCCATGGAGTGACCTCCCACTGCGACTTCATTTCCTGGATAATTTTCTTCAATGTAGTTAAAGATAGAAGGAGCTTCCTCTATGTTGTGCATAATGACCTTTAAAATATATTTTCCCTCTACAGCCTGGTCTTCGTGGTCAATCTTTTCCACATTTCTCTCACCATGGTACCTGGCTTCTGGGAGGACGACCTTGTAGCCATAAGCTGCAAAAATATTTCCCCTAAAGATTTGACTTTCATTATCTGATCCCCAGCCGTGATAAAAAACTAGGGTCTTATTAGTCTCTTCTTTTGGTTCAATTATTACTGCAGGGACTTTACCTATCATAACTTCCTTTATATCTGAATAGCTTGTTTTTAAATACTCCATAATTCACCTCTATTCCATTATAGCAAAGAAAAGAAAAAATTTTGGAGACTTACTTTCATTTTATTTTTTAGGATTTATTAATCCTCTATTTTAAATAATAAAATTTTATGAACTTATAAATTTTTGTAAGCTCTTAACTTTTTGTGACTTCTTATTTTATTAAGACCTAGAAGTTTTTTATAGCTTTATATTTTTTTAAGACTTCTTATTTTGTTAAGACCTGAGAAATATTTGTGACTTCACAGTTTTTTATGAACTTGAAATTTCTTATAACTTCATAAATTTTTATAATCTTATACTTTATTACAAAGTCAATTTTTTATAAAATTTTAAAAAATTTGGGCAATAAAAAAGCAAGGAATAGTTTCCTTGCTTAAATCTTTATTATTTTATTTCCCAAGTTGGTGGTGTGACACCATTTTCTTTTAAAAATTCATTGGCTCTTGAGAAGGGTCTTGATCCAAAAAATCCCCTCGATGCTGAAAGTGGAGATGGATGAACTCCTTCAATGATGAGGTGGTTGCCAGGCTTTATAAACTTCTTGCGAGCCTTGGCGTGGTTGCCCCAGAGAATAAAAACTACTGGATCTTTCTTCTCGCTAATTTTTTCTATGACTGCGTTGGTGAAGATCTCCCATCCAATTTTTGAGTGGCTCATGGGTTGGTGGGCCCTAACTGTTAGGGTGGTGTTAAGAAGCATTATCCCCTGGTCTGCCCATGATTTTAAGTAACCTGTTTGTGGAATTTCTATTCCTAAGTCAGAATTTAGTTCCTTATAAATATTTCTAAGTGAGGGTGGAATTGCCACACCTTCCTTGACAGAAAAGGCAAGTCCATGGGCCTGGCCCACATTGTGGTAGGGGTCCTGACCCAAGATCAAAACCTTTAGGTCCTTGTAAGAAGTGTAGTGAAAGGCGTTAAAAATATCTTGAACCTTTGGAAATATTTCATAATTTTTATAATCTTTAATTAAAAGTTTTCTAAGGTCCTTGTAGTAGTCCTTTTCAAACTCTTCTTCCAAAATTTCTTGCCAATCATTTTTTAAAATTTCCTTCACAAAATTACCTCCTGAAGAAGTCAAAGATACTCTTCTTTAGACTTGGGTCGATTAGCTCTTCAAGTTCCTTTCTACTTTCATTAGTAGAGAAGATGACAAGCCTGTCGCCCTTTTCAATTTTCGTATTTCCCCTTGGGATAACGGCAGAGTTGTCGTACCTAATTATCCCACCAATAATAATTTCCTTATGGAGATTGATTTCAGAAAGTTTCTTGCCAATGTAGACAAAGTCGTCTGGAATTTTTATTTCATAAACTTGAGCCTTGCCACCAAACATATAGTTGATTGACACCTTCATGTCAGTGTTTATTGCCTTGATGATTTCGTTGGCAACAATAACTTTGGGATCAATGACCCTATAAATTCCAAGGCTCTCCAAAATTGTGTCGTAGTTATTATCCTTTTGAATGATAATATTTTTTGCAATCCCATGACTTCTTGCAAGTAGTCCAAGGACAATATTTAGTTCATCAGAGTCTGTCATGGATATGAAGACCCCATCCTTAGAAATGGCTTCTTCCCTAAAAATTTTGTCATTTTTAAGTTTTTTATTTACTACAAATGCCCTGTTTATATTTCTCCTGTAATTTTCAAATTTTTCCCTGTCTGGTTCGATTATTTTTAAATTTATATTTTCAAGGTTTGAGATAAGCTTGTTGAAGTTGTAGTCTCCCGATGCAATTACAACATCTCTCTCCTCTTCCTTTTCCTTGATTTCAAAGTGGGCGTGTTTGAAGTTTCTTATGTCAAAGGAAAGGCCCATAAGGTAGATATAGTCACCAGACTTTAGGACAGTTTCTCCGTCGGGAACAATTAAGTCCCCTTCTCTTAGGATTCCAACAACTAGGATTGTAGAAAGAGACCCAATGTCCTTTATCTTTTGATTTTCAAATTCCTCATCCATGTCAATGTAATGACCTGTGACTTCTATCTTGCCCTTGCCAAAATAGTCTGCCTCATAATATTCTGTAGACCCAATTAGCTTGGTAACAAGTTTTGCAGTTTCAAGGCTTAAGTTAAATACATTCACAACATTTGGAAGAGAATTTTTTATAATTCCTATTTCAGAAATATTTTCCATTTCATCGAGACGAAGAATTATTTTTACATCTAGTCCCTTAAAGATTGACGCCATTATTAGGTTAGTCTTGTCGCTATCTGTTGCTATAATGGCGTAGTCGTACTTATTAAGGTCATGGTTAATGACAAATTCTTCTTCCAAGACGTCGGCCCTTATTTTATTTACGCTATCTGTTATCTCTTCAAAGTTTTTTTCGTCCCTATCCACTAGGTCAACTTCATATTTTTCAAGACTCAAGGCCTTGGCAATAGTTGAACCAACCTTTCCAGAACCTATAATTAAAATCTTCATTATAACTTAATAATTTCCTTTCTATGTCTTCCTCTTGTGAAAAGTGCCATTATTGTAAAGAATTCAAGTCTACCTAAAAGCATAAGGACACTGAAGTAGAGTTTAAAAAAGTCGCTATAAAAATAAAAGTTTTTCGTAGGACCAATATCTCCAAAGCCTGGACCAACATTTGATAGGGTCGTAGCAACTGAAGAAAATCCTGTTATAACATCTACTCCAGAAAGCGTAACTAAAGCTGTTGATAGGACTGCTATCACAAAATAAGTTCCTAGATAGGCGTTAATACCTAGGACAACTTCGTCTGACAAAGACTTGCCATCTGACATCACAGGAAGAACTGCCTTAGGGTGAGTGGCCTTCTTCATTTCTCTTTTTATTAATTTTAATAAAATTGAAATCCTTACTATTTTCATCCCGCCACCAGTGGAACCTGCACAACCACCAAAGAGCATTAGGATCAACAAGATGAATTTTGAAAAACTTGGCCAAAGTTCATAATCTGCATTGGCAAAACCAGATGTAGAGGATATTGATGTTACTTGGAAAGCTGAGTCTCTAAAGGCCATGAAAAGTGATGGATAACCCTTAGAATATAGGTCTAGAGTTATTAGGGTAATAGCTCCTATGATTATAGAAATCCAAAGTTTTAATTCATCATTTTGTAGAACTTCCTTAAACTTCTTTTTAGAAAGAAGGGCATAAATTGCAAAGTTTGTGGAACTAAAAAACATAAAAATTGCCAGGATAAAGTGAACTGAATTTCCTTCATAGGACATAAAGGAGTCGTTGTAGGAAGAAAATCCACCAGTACCTAGGACACCAAAAGTGTGAACTAGGGAATCAAAGACAGACATGCCAGCAAACTTTAAGCAAATAAATAACATCAAGCTTAAAATTAGATAGATTATGTAGAGTCTCTTAGATGATTGTGAAATCCTTGACTCTATTTTTCCAGCAACTGGTCCTGGTGACTCTGCCTTAAAAATTTGGAAGGCCCCAACTCCTAGCTTGGGAAGAAGTCCCACAGTAAAGACCAAAATCCCCATACCACCAATCCAGTGGGTGATGGACCTCCAAAGTATAATTGATCTTGGGAAGGACTCGATGCCTGATATAACTGAAGCTCCCGTAGTTGTAAAACCAGATACAATTTCAAAAAAAGAGTCAACATAAGTCATACCTGCAGAAATCCAAAGTGGAAGTGCCCCCACAATGGAGACCAAGATCCAGGATGCAGTAACTGTTAAGATTCCATCTCTTGGAGACAAGGAATTCTTTTTTATTTTTAAATTAATTAAAATTAATCCCAAAAAGACTGCTATAGCCATTGGGATTAAGAAGCCGTAAGATGACCCATCTCTTTCAACTAAACTCAGGATGAGAGATGGCGCCATAAAGGCAGTTTCTATTAATAAAATATAGCCTAATAATTTTGAAATAAGCTTATAGTTCATCTTTCTTTCCTCTCTTCTTAATTGACTTAATTGCGTCCTTTAATTTCCCTTCAGAAGAGAAAATCTTTTGAACCCTTGGAGCAACTTCGTGCATGGAGAATAATATTATCCTGTCGCCAGATTCAAGGACTGTCTTACCATTAGGGACTATCATGCTTTGGCCCCTAATTATGGAAACAATAAGAGTTCCATCAGGTAGACTCAAGTCTTCTAGGGTGTTGCCACAAACTAAATGGCTTGTCCTTATAATTAATTCGACGCACTCAACTTGACCGTTTAAAAGCAAATGTAGGGCAAGGGAGCTTTTTCCCCTGATTTCCTTTAGCATTTCTGCAGCTGTTATATAAGAAGTGTTAAAGACTGCATCTATGTCAAGTTTGTCTAGGACCTTGTCATAGTTTGTCCTAGAAATTTTGGCAACAGATTTAAAGATTCCACTTTGCTTTGCCACAAGACTCATGAGGAGGTTGGCCTCATCAATACCTGTTGCTGCTACAAAGGAATCATAAGTGTGGACCATTTCTTCTTTAAGGATTGCTATGTCTGTCCCGTCTCCATTTATAATGTTGGCTCCTGGAACCATTTCTTTTAGTTCAAGACATCTTTCCTTATTTATCTCAACAATAGTGACATCCACATTTTCTTTTAAGAGGAGCATGGCTAGATAAAGTCCAGTCTTTCCTCCACCAAGGATCATTGTACTCCTAAGAGACCTTGTCCTATTAACTCCTGTGTGGTCCTTGTCAAAGGCCTCAATATTTTCAGATTTGCCTGCAAGGATTATAACATCATTTTCTTCTAAAACAGTACGGCCATTTGGGATAATTGCATCACCATTTCTCGATATAGCTGCAATAAGAAGGTCTTTAATGTTATCAATGTCCATGATTTTTTTGTTAATAAAGCTTGTGTCATTTCCTATATTAAATTCAACAAGGGAAACTCTTCCACCAGCAACCTCATCAGAGTAAAGTTGGTATCTCTTCATTAGGTATTTAAAAATTGATCTTGCAGTTGCATTGTCTGGGTTTATGATCTTATCTATTTCAAGTTCCTCTGATATGAAATCAAGGTGCTTCCTGTATTCAGGGTCCCTTACCCTTGCAATGGCATACTTTGCTCCAAGTTTTTTGGAGATTGTGCAAAGAATTACATTGGCCTCATCATTTGTTGTAGTTGCAACTACATAGTCAAAGAGAGAAATATCAAGTTCTTCCAAGACGCCAAAATCCAAAGCATTTGCACAAATACTAAAAACATCTAACGAATTGGATATATTTTCGATTACATCTTCATTGTTGTCAACTACAGTCACTTCGCAGTCTTCATCTAGTAATGACGCTGCAAGCCTATAGCCAAGTTTTCCGGCACCTACAACTAAAGCCTTCATATATTCCTCCTAAAAAATCGCATCAAGAGTTACATCAAATTCGTAATCTGGATAGATGGATTTTAACTTATCTCTTATCTCTTTTTTCAGAGCATCTTTTTCTTCTCTCGTTTTTACAGAATCGGCATTGTAATCAATGTCTATATAAATTTTCTTGCCCTCAAGGACAATGTCGTGGAAGGAGTAAATATTTAGGGACTCCCTCACAATTTTTTTAAGGTCCTTGGAGACAGAGTTGATTATCTCATTGCTACTGCCTTTTGGGTCTGCGTGAATTATTAATTTTATTCCAAGTAGGTCAGAGATTTCTCTCTCGACCTTGTCAACAATATTGTGAGCCTCTTCAAGGGTCAAATTATAATCTAGGGCTGCATCAATTATCACAATCATATTGTCTGGACCAAAGTCTGTCACCATCATATTGTGAACATTGGATATGCCATCGTAGTTAGATACCTTGGACTTTATCTCATGTTTAGTCTCATCACTAAGACCACGTCCAAGTATAATTGAAATAGTCTCGTATATTAGTGAAATAGCTGTGTATAAAATAAATAAAGCAACTATTAAACCAACATAGCCATCTAATATTTTTCCTGTGAACTTTTCTATTAATATAGAAATAATTACAACAGAAGTTATAAGTGTGTCGCTAAGTGAATCCTTCTCTTGGGCCTTCAAAGTTACAGAGTCAATTGCCCTTGCAACCTTTGAATAAAGAGAGGCCTGCCAAAATTTTATCGCCACAGTTACAATCAAAATCACAAGAGTGGATTTTGGATAAGAAATGGCAACTGGGTGAAGGATCTTTCCCACAGAAGTTTTCAAAAATTGAAAACCAACGGAAAGTACAATACCAGAAACTACAAGAGAAATCAAATACTCAAGTCTCCCATGTCCATAGGGATGATCTTTGTCCCTTGGTTTGGCTGCAAGTCTTATCCCCAAAATAGAAATAATAGAGCTGACACAGTCTGTAATGTTGTTTACCGCGTCAGATAAAATAGAAATTGAACCAGTAAAGATATATAGAATAACTTTTAATGCAGCTGCAAGTATATTTGATATAAGTCCAAGAAAAGAAGTCTCTTTAGAAATTTTTGCCCTGTCATAACCGTAGGCAGATTCTCCCCTCTTCAAAATAAGTTTTGCGAACATTTATCCTCCAAAATTTATAATAATAAAAATAGGCTAAAAGCCCACTTACTTAGATTTCTTAAGTTAAAATAATTATAACACTAGTATATTAGTAATAAAAGGAAAAGAACTTTCCTATATTCTGGGAAGTAAGTTAATAAATTTAAAAATAAAAAATGCACCAGTTTAAGCTGGCACATTTTCTAATCTTATCTTAAATAAATTTTTTAAGTTGTGGAAGTAGTAAGCCTTCTGCAACTTCTTCTGCCTTTTCTTTTGAAACTAAAATTTCAACTAGCTTAACCCCAAGTAGGATTGCAAGGGCTGGCCCCATAGCAGTTATTATATTGTCTTCAACAACTACTGGTGAGTCTTGTGGGTCTTTAACCTTTAATCTATTTTCAACTCCTGGGTAGCAAGTGAACTTTCCGTCCTTTAAAAGACCTGCTGCATCAAGAACTTGTGGTCCTGCACAAATTGCTATTACTTTTCTCTCTTCATCATTAAAGACATTGGCAAACTCAAGAACTTTTTTGTCGTTCATGAGATTTGTAGCACCAGGTTGACCTCCTGGAATGTACATTGCCTTATAGTCTTCGATGTTAATTTCATCAAAAGTCTTGTCAGCAAGAACTGTCACACCGTGAGCTCCCTTCACTTCAAGTCTGTCCTTAATTGAAACTGTGTCAACCTTTAGGTCGGCCCTCCTAAGGACATCAACAATTGTTAAAGCTTCAATTTCTTCAAAACCTTCTGCCAAAAATACCAATAAATCTTTCATAATGACCTCCTATTTATTCATAATAGAATCAACTGCATTTATAATTGCAGACCTAAAACCATCCTTTTCTAAAGATTTTACTCCCTTAATAGTTGTGCCAGCCGGTGTTGTTACTTGGTCCTTTAGTTCACCTGGGTGAATGCCAGACTCCCTCACCATCTTTGCTGATCCAGCAACTGCTTGAGATATAACTCTGTAAGCCATGTCCCTTTGCATTCCATAAGAAACTGCTGCGTCTGCTGCTGCTTCAATGTACATGTAAACATAGGCAGGCATGCAACCTGAAACTGCCTCATAAATTTTTATGTTCTTTTCTTCTACGATTTCAGTTTCTCCAAAGTTGGACAAGATTTCTCTTATCTCATTCACTTCTTCTTCTGAAATATTTTTGCCAGGGCAAATACCTGTCATGGAATTCAAAATTTTTGCCGGTGTATTTGGAAGAGCCATCATAAGTTTTTTATTTGGAAGACTCTTTTCAAGTTTCTCAAGGTCAAAAGCTGAAGTAATAGAAATAATGATTTGATCTTTCACTTCAGCTTTTATTGCCTCGATTACAGCTTCATAAACATAGGGTTTTACTGCAAGGATAATTGCATCTGCACCCTTCACCACGTCTACTTCTGACTCAACTACTCTTGCTGCTTCATTGCCCCTAAAGGCATCTCTCTTTTCTTCGCTCCTGTCGTAAAGAAAAGTTTCTATATTATTATCTAAAAGACCATGTGCCATGGCAGCACCCATGTTACCAAGGCCTATAATTCCCATCTTCATCACATCACTCCTTAAGTAGATTATACACGAAATTGCTTAAAAATTCATTTTTGTGCTATAATTTGATGAGGTGATTTAATGAAAAAAATTTCTATCTCAAAGTTATTTTTAACTTTTTTTAAAATAAATGCCATAACCTTTGGAGGAGGCTATACAATTGTCCCTGTTATAAAGGACATTTTTGTATCGGACCTAGAACTCATTGACGAAGACCAGATGATGGATATAGTTGCCATTTCCCAAGGTGGACCTGGGGCCATGGCAATCTCTTGCTCAGTCCTTACAGGTTACTACTTGAGAGGGCCTCTTGGAGCAATAACCTGTCTTGTTGCATCGGCTCTTCCCTGTCTTATAATTTTGTCGGTGATTTCAAATTTCTACCAAGAATTTAAGTCAAACTTTTTTATAAACGCAGCCCTAGAAGGGATCAGTGGAGTGATCTCTGCAGTTCTATTTATAACTGTAGCTCGCATGGGGATTTCTTCTTACAAGAACAATCCACGCTTTAGTGCAGCCATGATTATCTTGGTCTTCTTAGTTGCCTTTTTCACAAATATCAACACAGGTCTAATAATTTTATTCTGTGCTATAGCAGGAATTTCTTATTTTAGTGTTATGGAGAGGTACAAAAATGCTTGATTTATTTTTAATTTTCTTTAAAATCGGATGCTTCGCCTTTGGTGGCGGTTACGCAGTAATACCCTTGATTTCAAAGTATGTTGTTGAAGAACACGCCTGGATCTCTACAAGAGAATTTATAGACTTGATTTCCATTTCACAAATGACTCCAGGACCAATTGCCATTAACTCAGCAACCTTTGTTGGGCAAAACGTCCACGGAATCCTTGGCTCAATTCTTGCAACAGCAGGACTTGTCCTTCCTCAGTTCATCCTAATGATGATCTTGGGATACTTCCTCTTTAGCAAGGGCAAAAAATTTAAAATCATGGACTACTCCCTCCTTGGCATCAAGGCAGGAGTTGTGTCCCTCATCTTTATAACAACCTTAAAACTCTTCCAATCATCAGTCTTTCCTGAAGGACTTAAGCTTGAAGGCATGAGCCTTGCAGCCCTTATCTCCTTCGTCCTAGGTTTTGTCCTCTACATGAAGAAGGTAGACCTATTTAAGCTAATAGGACTAGGTGCAGTGATTGGGATTGGAGTCAAGTACGCTTTGACTCTTATGTAAAATAAAACTCCTTGGATTTTTCCAGGGAGTTTTTCTTTTTTGTTTCAATTTTTAAATTTTCTAAAATAAACACTCATCAATTATTTCTTTAGACTTTAATTCGTCCAACCATTCTTTTGGAATTTCATCAAAACCATAGATAATTCCTGCCAATCCTCCTGTCACTGCTCCAGTGGTGTCTGTGTCATCGCCAAGGTTTATTGCCTTGAGGACAGCTTCCTTATAAGAATTTGTATTTAAAAGACACCAAAGAGAGGCTTCGAGAGTGTGGAGGACAAAACCCGTTGACTGGATTTCATCTTCAGACTTATTTTTTATATCGTCAAGGCCAAGGTCTTCTAACTTTTCTCCCCCAATTAACTTTCTTGCTATATGAACATAATCAAGACAAGCCTTTTTAGAAATTTCGTGAGCGTGAGTTATGCTTGACACAGCTTCAATTTCCTCATCACTGGCATCAGTAAAGGCAAGGGGCAAGATCCTCATAAGGGACCCGTTGCCATTGGCATAAAAATCATCAATACCATGACCTTCTGTTAGGGCATCTCTCGTTGTTATCCCCACATCAAAAGTTTCTCCATGACAAGTGAACTTCCCTTCAAAGAGCCAGGCCTCAAAATTTTTTCTTATATCTATGACATCAATTTTATTTTTATCCTTTATAGACTTGCAAGTGGCAAGAGTCATGCTGGTATCATCAGACCAGGTCCCAGCAACTTGATTCCAAGTTCCAAAACCCACCACGCCTGTACAGGTGAAGTCCCCCCTCTTCTTAAATTCAAAGGGCACGCCAAGAGCATCAGCTATAGCCAGTCCATAAATTCCATCCCTAAGCTTAGACATAAAAACCCCCTTTTTAATTTGCTTTAATAAATTGTTAAATCAATTATATAAATAAAAGACAAAAAAATAAAGACTCCTCTAAGGAAGTCTTATGAATAAATATTTTAATTTCTTCTATTTGTAAAAAAGATTATTAACTTGTCGTCGTCAATTTTTGCAAGGAGTCTATAGTCACCAATCCTATACTTCTAAGGACCTTACCATAAAGTCTTTTAAATAACTAAAGCATTCTAAATAAATTTTACTTTACTTTTGATTTTTACTATAATTAGACTAAATGAAAACATTAACAAATTTTAAACTAAAAATTAACTATAGGAGGTTTAAATGAATTATAAAAATTCAACAGTCCGAAAAGTATTGTTAGGTGCTACTCTTTTTTCTATATTAACGACTTCATTGCCTAATTGTGTGATAGCTGCAGATACATATGCTACAAATAATGTGGAATCTACTTCTAATGTCGATAAAGACGAAAATCAATGGGAAGCAGATGACTTTACTTATAGAAAATATGAAGAACCTACTTATTCTTCAGGAAACTATGTAGACTACGGAGTATCTGTTACAGGTTTTTCTGAAAAAGGGTTTAAAAAACTTGATAAAAATAAAGACTTAGTAATTCCAGAATTTTCTACTGAAGGAGATAAGGTGAAGGGAATTGGATTCAGTGCATTTACCAGTAGGAATCTTTTAAGTGTAAGTATGCCTAATTCAATAGAATATATTGATGGTAATGCATTTGCTAATATCTCTGGCTCAGATGGTTTAAAAGAGGTAGTCTTATCAAAAAACATTAGATTTATAGGATCTAGTTCCTTTTCAGGGAATAATCTTAATAAAATAAACTTAACAAATAATATTGAAGTAATTGGTAGCGGTGCTTTTTATAATAACAAAATCGAAAAACTAATATTGCCAAACAGTATAAAAGAATTAAATGAAGCTGCTTTCTCTGATAATAGAATTACAGAATTGCATTTATCCGATAATTTAGAATTAATAAAACAAAATACTTTTTTTAATAACAGATTAAAAAGTATTAATTTACCAAAAAATCTTAAAGCCATCGAAAGAAATGCGTTTTCCAATAATAAAATAGAAACTTTGTTTTTGCCAAACTCTCTAGTTTATCTTGGTGGATTCTCAAATAACAGGATAAAAGACATTAAGATTCCTGAATCTGTTGAAAGAATAGATGATTTAGCTTTTTCTGGAAATTATATAACAAATCTTAAAATACCAAAAAATGTTAAATCTATAGGCAAAGAATCTTTCTCTTTTAACGAAATTTCAGATTTAGATTTATCTGAAAATATAAATTCTATTGGAGAAAAAGCTTTTAATGCTAATAGAATTAATTCCATTTCAATCCCTCGTTCCATAAAATTTATAGGAGAATCTGCTTTTGATAATAACAAAATAGAAAGCTTCAAGAATTTCCCTGAAAATTTGATAATATCTGACGATGAAAATGAAACCTATAGGACTGGATATGCTAAACAAAGAATTTTTATAAATTCAATCAATGGTAACTTTAATCTTAACTTGGAAGATACAGAAAAAAGTTATGAAATCAATGATCCTTCTATTACAAAAAAATCTGATGGTACTTATTCTTTGAAGAAAGATCCGAAGTTTAATTATAGAAGATTGTTCCTAAAAGTTAATCCTTATTGGGAGATTGAAATAAATAATATAATAAACTTCAATATAAGCTATGATCCCAATGGCGGGGTAGGTAAAATAACTAACGAAACTATAGAAATAGATGATTTCTATAATCTAAAATTGCCAGAAAATAAATTTACTGCTCCTCAGGGCAAAAAATTCATTGGATGGAAACCTCTTGTCGAGTATCATAGTGATTATAATGCACGCGAAGATGAATTAATACAAAGAAACAGACTGTATTTACCAGGTTCACGAGCTACTAGCGCAATTAACGGAAACCTAATTAACATAAAAGGCATAAAATTTATTGCTCAGTGGGAAGACATTAATAAAGACACAAATCCTCCAAGAAGACCTGATTACAATAGACCAAATATCCAAGACGTTAATTTAAATAATACTAAAGAGTATATTAAGAGACTTTTAAGAAATGAAGGAATATTAACTTCATTTAAGTCTAATCAAATTGATAAGGCACAAACTGTTGATGAGCTGATTTATCTTAACAACCTGTATCTAAAAGATAAGTTCAATAATAATAAAAGCACACAAACAGTTGTTGAAAAACATTATATAGAGAAACCTGTTTACATTTATAATAATGAGACAAGATACATTGATAGGAATACAAAATCTCATATAGCTTCATATGTACCTAAATATATTTCTAACGATTTTACAAAATCCGACGAAAAACAAAATGACGTTAAGGATTCTAAAGTTCAAAAAAATAATAATACTAGTAAGTATTTTAAATTCTTAATCGGTATGAATTTATACTACAAAAATATTGATGGAAAAGATGAGCTTTTTGAAATGGATGTTGCTCCTTTTATTGAGAACGACAGGACTATGATGCCATTGAGATATGTTGCTGAAGCTCTATCATGTGATGTTAAGTGGGACAATAAAACTAGAACAGCTTCCTTCACCAAAGACGGAGTTACAGCTTCAATTCAAATTGACGGGGATGAAATAGTTCTTTCAAGTGGAGAAAAAGTAAAAATGGACTCAAATCCAATCATTAAAAATGACAGACTTTGTGTTAGTTTAACAAATGTTGCTAAGGTATTTAATCTAACTAACGGAAATACTAAAGATAAAATAGACCAAGATATTGAATGGGATCAAGAATCCAAAACCGTAACTATTAATTTAGATTAAACATATAATTTAATATTTGCAAAAAGTCACATGCATTGAGCATAGTGACTTTTTTGTTGCATAAATAAAGACTCCCCTAGGGAAGTCTTATGAATAAATATTTTAATTTCTTCTATTTATAAAAAAGATTATTAACTTGTCGTCATCAATTTTTGCAAGTAACATATAGGCTTCAAGACCCTTGTCTTACAATGTTTAAGCTCATAATTTTTTTATAAACTTAGTCTTCATGGATCACAGCAATAGGCTTTGCATAATAAACAAAGATCATTGCATCAAATAAATCTTTAGGTACTTCCTTTACCCTATAAGTTCTTGGCATGAATTTCATCAGTGGAGAATATCCTTCACCTAGACTTACCATGTTGATTTCTTTATTTATAAGGTCAAAAGTTTCCCCATCTCCAACTTTTGTGAAATCTAAATAATACTTTCCCTTAAATTTTCTGGCACTGTAAGCTAAAGGATCAGCAGAGACAAAGGCATGATTTGACCTCTTGTTATCTGGTCCAACTTCGTTTATGTTTACAATTCCCTTATAAAAGTCTGTTCCAATAATAAAATATTTTTCTCCAAAAATTTTCTTTAAGTAAGACCCCATTGGCTCATAAAATTTTTCACTTTTTGCAATATGACCATTGTGACCAGAAATTAAAAGCATCTTATTTCCCTTTGATTTTTCAAAATCACTTATCCACTTAACATTTTCAGCCATAAGTTCATCTCTCACATTGTTTACTTTTACATAGTCATTAAAATCTAATTCGTAATACTTAACACTATCCAAGACATTTGTAAGAGCTCTTGAAAGAATTTTTGCATTGGGAGAAGATAGAGCGTCTGCGTGAGCTTTTATTTCTAACAACAAATCTTCCTTATCTTTTAGCTGTGAAATCTTAAATTTTTCATCTTTAATAAAGGAAAATTCCTTTTGTAAGTCTTTTTCCTGTAAAATATTATTTTCCTTGCAATAATCTAAAATTAATTCAATAGATTTTTCTGGGTTTTGCATGTCAAAGCCGTAAAAAGAAAGCTTGTCCCCATCCTTTGCTTTTTGGTTGTAGTCAAACATATAATTTATAAGATCATTCATATTTTTTGTGTGATAAATATTAAAAGAAAAAATTCTTGAAATATTTTCATCTCTTTTGTTTCCATGAATGTAATTATTGATTATCATTCCTTCGCCAAAATCAGCTTCTATGGCAAAGCTCTTTAAATTATTTTTTTCAACTAAGGTCTTTAAAACTTCTAATTTTAAATTTTGAAAGTCAGAATTTCCGTGAGTTGCTTCCCCAAGGCCAACAACTTTCACATTGTCGTCTAAATTTATCTGGCTTACCTCTTTGCCATATTCTTCTATATCAGAAATATTTTTTCTTGCACTTAACTTTGGAAGATTAATCCACAAAAAATCTCCAATCCCTATAAGAATAATAAGGGACATTAAAAAAATTAAAATCCCTTTGAATATTTTCTTTATCATTTTCTCACCTTCTTTTCCTTATTATATTTATTTTGATCAAAAAAATAAAGACTCCCCTATGGAAGTCTTTAAGTTTATTTTTTATTAAAGAACTGCTTGTGCTGCTGTGATGATAGCTAGTGCGTAAGCTTCGTCTTCTACACAGCCTCTTGAAAGGTCGTTTACCGGTGCGTTAAGTCCTTGTAGGATTGGGCCTACTGCCTTAAAGCCACCAAAGTATTGTGCAAGTTTGTAGCCAATGTTACCTGCTTCAATGCTTGGGAAGATAAATACATTTGCGTGACCTGCTACCTTTGATTCTGGAGCTTTCTTAGCTGCAACTCTTTCGATGAAGGCTGCGTCAAATTGAAGTTCTCCGTCAACTGCCATTTCAGGATTTCTTTCTGCTGCCATCTTAGCTGCGTCAGCTACCATTGTTACTCTTTCGTGAGAAGCTGATCCGTGAGATGAGAAGGAAAGCATTGCAACCTTTGGATCGATACCAAATTGTTTTGCAGTTTCATTTGATACTACTGCTACTTCTGCTAGGCCATCTGCGTCAAGGTCTGTGTTAATCGCACAGTCTGCCATTAGGTAAAGCTCGTCATCTCTAATCATAATGAAGGCACCTGAGCATCTCTTGTATTCTGGTTTTGTCTTTATAATTTGAAGAGCTGGTCTTACTGTGTCTGCAGTTGTGTGAGCCGCACCTGATACAAGTCCCTTAGCTTTTCCCATATATACAAGCATTGTACCAAAGTAGTTGTTGTCTTTTAGGATATCTGCTGCTTGTTCTTCTGTAGCTTTTCCTTTTCTTCTTTCTACGAAAGCCTTGATCATTTCGTCTTTTCCTTCGTAAGTTTCTGGATTAAGGATTTCTAGATTTCCAAGTTCAACGCCTTCTTTTTCTGCAAGAGCTTTTAGTTCTTTTTCGTCTCCAAGAACGATTGGTTTAATGTCGCCTTCGTCGTTAAGTCTAATTGCTGCTCTTAAGATTCTTCTGTCGTTTCCTTCTGGAAATACTATTTCTGGTTTTGCTTCTCTAACTTTTGCTTTTAATTCTTCTATTAGTGCCATAATTTCCCCCTAATTCTATTAATAAATAATATTATATATCTTATGAAAAATAATTTAAAGTGAATAAGCCTTAAAACTTACATCTTCTATTACTTGGTTAAGTCTAACTGAATCTGCAACCAGCTTTGCAAGACGGTGGTGGTCCATTGTGTGGACTCTTAAAACTTCTACACCCTTGTAAGCTGCAATAGTCGTAAGGGCTGCTGAAGCTTCGTCCCTGTTTTCAAAGCCTTCTTCACTATTGCCGTCAGCATCAATATTGTTTTCACTTAAAATATTTGTTATAAATCTCTTTCTTGAAACTCCAAGGAAGGTGAAGCATCCCATGTCTCTTAAGACGTCAATTTTATCAATTAATTTTAAATTTTCCTTTTTTGTAAGGGCAAAGCCAATACCTGGATCAAGCATAATTCTTTCTCTTGCTATTCCATTTTTTTCTGCACGTTCAAGAGATTTCCCTAAATATTTTTTCATGACTTCCACAACATCCATGTCTTCAAAAGATTTTAATTCTTCTTCAGTGAAGGCTCCTTCGCCACCAAAAGGTGGGAAGTTGGCAGATGACTTGTGGTTTGGCCTTGCAATCTTTGGATTAAACATAAGAATTGCACCAACATCACTCTTGCCCACAACTTCTGCCATTCTTGGGTCTCCCATAAAGCCTGTGATGTCATTTACAAAGTCAACTCCTGCTTCAATTGCTGCATCAGCAACGTCTGCCTTCCATGTATCAATAGAAAGTGGGACATCAGTCATTGTCTTTAATTCCTTTATAACAGGAACAACCCTTTCTATTTCCTCTTGGATCTCAACATAATGGGAGCCTGGTCTAGTGGATTCACCACCAAGGTCGATCATACTAGCACCAGCTTCTATAAGTTCAAGGGCCCTCTTAATGGCCTTGTCCTTGCCATACCACTTGCCCCCATCAGAAAAGGAGTCCGGTGTAACATTTACAATTCCACAAAGAATAGTTTCTCCGCCAGATTTTAAAACTTTGTCCTTATATTTACAAACTAAATTTTCCATAATTCACTCCAAATTTTATTTCTTCCAATTATTTACTTACTAATCAATAAATATTTTATGACTTGTAGCTTCTTAAATCAAATAAATTTTACTTTGCGTAGTATAAAAGGACTCCGTCATCAGTCCACTCAAAGTCAGCCTTGCCTATTGCCCTTAGGTGTTCAAGATGGGCATGAGCTTCTCCAGCTGCAAAAAACTTTTGAGTATTAGGAAATTCAGAAAAGTCTCTGGCCCTCATATCCCAAGTCATGTTCATGGCAATGTCCCTAACAGTGCACTTGCCCTTTTCCTTTAAAGTCTTGTAAGCTTCATCCACCCTGTGTTTGTGGTGGGCCTTCAATTCATCAATCCTCTTTGGCACATCTTCAATAAGGGCCCTGTGAGAAGAATACAAGTGATCAATTGGCAAGTCTCTTAACTTTTCAATATTTTTAAGATACCTTCCAAGACTGTCGCCCACTGTGAAGTTCCAAAAAGTTATATTTGGAGTGATGTCTCCCAAGAGGTGGTCGCCGCAGAATAAAATCTTTCTATCTTCTTCATAAAGACCAACCATACCAGGAGTGTGACCAGAAAAGTCCATCCCCTTAAAGGTAAAGTCCCCAACTTTTAAAATATAATTTGGATTGAAAGACACATAAGGGAACTCTGCCTTTGGCCTATAAACAAAACCAGCGTGCTCTTCGATTTTTAAATTGTCTTCTTCAAGGCCTTGGATGTGAGTAGTCTCCATAACTTCCTTCCATCTCTTTGAATTAGCATCAGCCATAGAGGACATCATTCTGTAGTCAATATCTCCCATGTAAATATCAATGCCAAGCTCTTCATGAAACCATGAAGCAAGGCCAGTGTGGTCAGAGTGAAGGTGGGTCAAGAATAAAATTGTCTTGTCGTAGTCAACCTCCATGTCCTTCATAAAAGAAAGCATCTCATTTCTAATTTCTTCTGTGTTAAAACCAGTGTCCACAATCATTGCTTCGCCCTTGGACTTGACCATGTATATGTTGATGCTCTTTAGGGGGTTGCCCTTAAGAGGAATAATCTTACAATAAACGCCATCTGAAAGTTTTTTAATTTTTGACATATTACCTCCCATTGCTCATTTCATGTATAATAAATACGAGGTGAAACATGAGCGATTTTTTATTAAAACTATTTGAAGTTGAAAGCATTAACAAACTGCCTATAGATAGATTATACCCCATTGTGGAGGCTTTAGACCAGGACCAGAGAAAGCTAATCGCTTCTTCTTATAAACTAAGCCTTGAAGGACTAAGCGAAAGAGAAGAAATTGATGCAATCCACGAAACCATCTTGTCAAAGTATAAGGACACCCTACTTTCCTTTGACGAGAAAGAACACAAGTCCTTTTACGACTTTTACGAGGGAGCCGTAGACTATTCAGACGAGAACGTCTACGTCAACATGAAAAAATTCACAAGACTTGGACTAATGTATCTCTTCTTGTCTAAAAGTGGCGGCTACTTTAACTTTGTAATACCAGTGGAGTTAATAGAAGAGTATGAAAGACTCTTGTAGTCTTCATAAAATATTATTAACTCTCAGGGCTTAAAATTAATTTATTGTAAAGTTTAAAGATTATATCTGTTAAAGATATAGTTCTTGATTTCTTGAAAATTAAAAAAGAATAAAAACACAAAGGGACTTAAGATAACTTAAGTCCTTTTTTTGTGAATTTAAGCAAAATAAAAAAGCCATTCACATGAATGACTTTGCTTTGATGGAGGCGGTGGGAGTCGAACCCGAAATGTTTTTAATATCAAACCGCTTAAAACAGCCGTTTAATGCAACCTTATAACTGAATAAATGGGGACTATAGGTGGAAAATCTACATTACTAAATTTATATTGCCAATATAAAAAACCCAGTCTTAGCACCGGGTTTTTATAGTAATTGTTAGTATATTGTTTTTATTAGACCGTTAGAATAGCTCTTATCTGCCCTTTTAATATTTTCAACTGTTTTTAAATTATACCCTCTTGAATCTTTAATAGAAATATCAAATTTATTAGGTATTATATTAGATTTAAATCCTTTTTTCTCAATTTTTTTTATAATTTCTTTTCTTTCTTTTGAAATTGATTTCATTTTAAAGCCTCCTTTGTCAATACCATAGCATTTAAACTTGAAGCTTCCATATTTTCAATCATTAAGTTATGAAACTCTCTTATAGACTCATGGACTTCTTTATCTTCTTCAAAATCTTTAATTTTTAGACCTATACTAGTCAGTTTATCAATATCTATCGGTCTTCCATGTGAATGCCAAACATTATTGTTCCCTAACTTCTCAGCTATTTTTTTTGCTCTTTCTTCTTTCATTTCGTTTGTAACTTCACAATTTCTAGACTCTGACCAATCCCAATTTTTAAATTTGTACTTAACAAGCCATTCTTTTAACAAATCCACTGTTAAGTCTCTTGCTTGCTCATAAGCTTTAAGTTCAGCTAAATCGAAATCTTTTAAGATCAAAAATTCTGCTTCTGAAATTTCACCAGCTCTTGCTAATTTCACTAAATTATCGATTTTATCTAAATACCCTAATGCAGGTACAAACTTACCTTCCCTGTTCTGAACTTGAGGATCTATAGGTCCAAGTACTGAATGATAATCCATATAAATATCATCACCACTCATGCACAATATTGTTCCTGCACTATAAGCATAGTCCGGCACATAAAAGTTAACAATTTCATAGTGATGCCTAAATATATGTACCAACCTTTCTGCAACCTCTGCAGAACCACCATTGGTTGTTAATATAACAGAAAGATTGCCTTTTTTTTCTTTTATATTTTCAATTAAATTGAGAACAATATTTAATAATTCATCAACTATTGGACTATTAATAGCTAAAACATCAGACTTTGTTAGCTCTTCTATCCTTTCAATTTCTGAAATTAATATATTGTTAATAGCTCTTGGGATTCTGTTCATAAAAAACTCCATATAATGATATCTTTTGTTAAATCATGATATCATAAAAATTTGCATATTGACAAGTAGCACCCATTGTGTTGAATTTCATATTATTGTCCATAATATACTATATAGATTAATATACCCATTTTTTACAAAAAAGCCCAGGGGATAATCCCCAGGCTCAAAATTCTTAAAAATTATACTCAAAAATACTAATCTACTGTATGTCTTAAAAAGTTGTTTAAGTTCCATTTCATAAAATTACTTACTAATTTCTAACTTCCACCTATTAAGCTCCAAAACCGAAGCTTCTATCATATCATCTAATTCCTTCTCACTTAATTTTATCCCCTGCTCATTAAGTCGCATTAATACATACTGCTTTTTTAATTGTCCTTGTCCTGCCTTGGTGTATATCTGCTCTGCAGCATTTACTGCAATGTCAACTGCCTCCATTACATTAACAATTTTTTCTTTGCAGTATTTTTGTTTTAAGAGAGGCACCAAGACACCAGTGATTAGCACAGATACACTGGATAAAACTATATAAAAAATATTACTTGCATTCATTTCTATCCTCCATAGATTCTTTAAATTCCTTAATTAAGTCCTCTTTCATTTCCCAGTTCTTAAGATTCTTAAATTCAGTGTGCTGCTTATAAAATTGATGCACTCCTACAGCTGTTGCACCAAGAAAAACTCCTTGGCCAATACTCATGAGGATCCACACGACAACCTGAATATTATTCATAGGATCTATTCGATTAGCAAGACTTGTCACCAAGGCAATAGGAATACCTACAATGGATAAAATTGTAGGTATTAGACTATCACTTATTCTATTTGACATCTTTAAAGCTTTTCCTATCACAACAAGCACAGGAATCATAAAGACTAGTTCAGGACTTAAATACTCTTTTAAGCTAAAGACTAAGTCTTGCATCCTATCCCCTCAATTCAACAGTTTGCTTTTCTTGATTCCAACCAACTTGTAAATTTAGGGCTTCTGCAAGGTCTCTTATAGATACATAATTAGTACCTTGAATATTTTACCTCACAAGTTAATTTCCTTGCCGTTGTAATTAATTTTTACCTTGTCGGACTTTAATATTTGATCCATAACTTTATCAATCCTTTCTTTAAGTGCCTTTTCTTGCACAGGTACACCAACACTGGACTTTGACAAATCCAATTTTATTTTTATAGGCTTTTGGACATCCTTTAAAAACTTTTCCCAAAGTTTTTTTGTAAAAAAAGTTCCAGGACATCTTTTCCTGGAAACATCATAGTGCCTACAAACATTTTTTATAGGTATATTAAATTTAACCCTGAGATTTTTAACCAACTCTACTAAATTTTCATAAGCTTTTTGATAATCTCCATCTGAATTTATACAAAGCTCAATCCCAATTGAAGTGCAATTCCTAACACCATTTAAAGCCCTACCATGGCCTTGATTATCTCCACAATGCCAGGAAGAAAAACTATCTCCTATAATTTGCACTATCTCATGGTCATCTACAAAATAATGGGCACTTGCATTCCTATTTCCACCACTCAAAAATTTAAAGTGATTAAAAGCATTGGCTCCTCTTCCAGAATTACCTGTGTCATGAATAACTAAAAACTGAACTTTCTTGCCTTTTCTACTGGAAAAGTTATATTTAATCGGCATAAATTTAAACTCTAACATCTTCCACCTCCTAATTAAGCATCGGAAAGAGATATACGACAAAACCACTAACCAGAATTCATATTACTACACCAAAAATTTGATTTCGCAGCTTTTCTGATTTCTCTATAGGTCTAACGAAGTGGTCTTCTTCCCTATTCTTTTTAATTTCTTTTATGTCACCTTTTATTTCTTTGGTGTCATTAAGAATCAAGTTCATAGTTGTTTGAATTATTTTTATATTTGTTTCTGAATCATAGAGTCTAGCTTCTAAATCATCAATTCTTTCATTGGTCTTATCTGTTTTTGAATCAACACTGCCTACCTTTTTCTCTAATTCAGTAAATTTATCTCTTATATCTTGATCCAGATGTCACCCTCTCCCGTTGCAATAAAAAGGAACTCATTAGAGCTCTTTTAAATTATATTTTTTTAATTCATTGTTTAGCTTTAACATCAATATTTCACTATCTATCTTTTTAGTTTTAATATCGCTCATCTCATTTAAGTGTAACTCTAACAAAAAATTTAATATTATCTTTGTCTTAAATTTATATCTAATTAATTTAGTCATAACTTCGCTAGCAGACATTAGTCTATTATCATTGTCTGTTTTAAATTCAGGATTCAAATCCCAGCTTGCGTATATATTTTTTAATTTTGAATTTGTTTTAGTTATTTCACTATTGAAATTAATTTTAAGATTTTCCAATTTCAATCTATCTAATATATCTTTTTCTTGATTATTGAAAGGTATGTTGATAACACCTTCAGAAAAATTTACAAAATTCTTATAAATCTGGTTTGAAATAAAATCATGATATTTGATTAAATCATCTAAGCTTATATCATTATAATAAAAAGAAGTTAATTTAACTATTTGTTCATTATAGAAGTCACCTATATCTTCAAGCTTTTGTATTTTTTCTTTTAAACTTTCAATCTTTTCTTTTCTAAAATAAATTTCTTTCTCAATTTTTATGTTCTTCCTAGTATTATAAATTGAAGTTCCCATAGCTATCACTAATGAAACAATAGCAGATATTAAAGTAGTTTTAATATTGGTATCCAAAATTAATCACTCTCCTCAATACTATTATATCAAGGAGAGCAACTTATAATACTTATTCTTCTTCTAGTTTTGTCATAATGCAATCTCACAAATGCAAAATGATCATTGGCATAACCCCAGTCTATGCCCTGTCTTATATTGTCAAAGTTTAAAAGTTCTTTCGTTGAAATCTCCTTAAATTCAAGGTTATCAAAGGGCACTACTCCAGAACCTATAGGTTCGTCAAGATACTCCCACCTATACTTTAAAGGCTTAGTCTCTTTTATATGTTCAGTCTCTTCCCTAAAAACTTTTAAAATATAGGGATTGTCTAAGTAACAAGAGTGATGTACAAAGGTATTTTGAGGCAAGAAATTAGTTTCATACCTTTTGTTGACCCAGGACTGTTTTCTCTTCGGCGGATTGTAGGAGTAATAAAACTTATACTTTAAATTTCCATCAAGTTCTCCACGCAGGATTGAGTTCTCAATCATAGAAACTTCATCTTCTGTCTTAAATTCTGCAAGCTCTTCAATCTATAATCTTGCTATTGGATATTTCGTCATCTTAATGGACTTAATCTTTGCAGAATCATCTGCACCCCTGAAAATAATTGCATTTCCCCTTGGAGTATATGTAATTTTAAGTGGACTGATATTTAACTTGAAGTAATCATTTAAATTTAATTGGTCTATTGCTTCTTTTATCTGTTCATAGCATGATTCTTGTAGGGTATTCCCTATTTTTCTCACGCATAGGATAGTTATGGGATATTTGATAATATCCAAGATTATCTCCTGGCCAATAAAGGAGGACTTGCCCGAAGCACGACCGCCCTTTAAGACATACTTTAGATAGTCTTCATTCTTTATTTTTTTATGGAGGTCAATAAAGCTTTTAGTAAAGACTTCAGATAATTTAATCTGTGTCATCAACTATCACTACTTGATTAGACGCTTCAAGTTCAACCTTATCAGTCCACATACCAAATCTCTTACCTAATAGTTCTCCTGCCTTTATGGAGTCCTTATTCTGTGTAGGTAGCTTAATAACCTCTGGCTTTTCTTCAATTCCTAAGAAGTTCCCATTATTATCAAAGCTAGGCTTCTTAATCATAACAACTTGATAGTCAATTTCTTCTCTCTTGAATTGCCTTGTAAGACCTCTTAAAACCTCCCTTTGGTCAGCAATGAGTTCCTCATCAAGCTCTTTCATCTTCTGCTCAATGTATTCCTTAACTTCTGGAGTACTAAAAAGACGGCTCGCTGCTGCAGCTGCCGTCTCTCTATTTTTAACATTCTTATAAAATTTTAAGTAACTCTTAGTCCTGTTGCCAGTGATAATAAAATCATCAGCAACTTGTTTCTGTTTAATTGTTAATACCATTATTACCACCTTTCTTTGCATAATAAAAGAGACCTGCCTCAGCAAGCCTCTTAGGGGATCGTCAAAATTGATTGAAATCCATAACATTATAAACCCTTACTACTACATACATTTTTACATGATACATAATAGCAAACAAAAATCGCACAAAACGCACAAAGTTATTTGTCTTTTAGTAAATCATATATTCCTAATTCTTTCTTAGTTCTTGATTTCTTTAAAGCCTCACATAGTTTATCAACATCAGAAAAATACTTTCTTACATAATCATATCCTTTTGAATATTTTTGGTTTTGTGATTTGTAAAATTCACTCGCCTTAACTTTAGATTTACATTTTTGAAACTCTTCATATAAATTATCATAATTTATAAAAACAAATTCTATTTCATATGCAGTATAAAAACTTAATGTTTTAGGTGTCTCATATGGTTTCTTTATTTTAAATTTTTCATTCTTAGAATCTAAAATTCTAAAAACCACTAATTCTTTTTGATAATTAAATTGCATAAAATTATCAATAAAAGTCTGTGGTGTCATTCTTTTATAAACCTTTTCATCTAATAAATTACTCCTATCAAAAATAAGCAAATCATTGTCTAATAGGATATCCATTATTGCACATTCTGCTTTACCTTCGCAAATACATATTATATAACTATTATCAAAATCTATTTCATTTATACTTGTTTTATCTGTCATTTAAATACCTCAGATTTTATATAATCTCTAAAATATTTTACAGCTTCATAGCTTGGAGCTGTGCCTTTAATGTAGTTTGAGAGTAAAACATCACTCTTCTTAAGATCATCTCTTTCAACAAGATCACTCAGCAATTCTATGTTTGCTCTTTTTTCTAAATTCCTTCTCAGAACATAAATATTATCTGACCTATTCATAAAATCTATTATTTCAGGATAGTGTGTTGTGAAGATTATTGTAGCTCCATTTTTATTGATTTCTTTATTCCTAAATAAATCAATAAAAACTTTAACCAATTGTTTATTCAAATGATTTTCTAATTCATCAACTAATAAATATCCTCCATGTTTTAAGACTTCTAATGTCATATCAGCAAGACTATTGCCCTTAATAGTCCCAGAAGATATTAATTCTCCCCATATAAATGGATTACCAGTAGAATATACACTATTAGAGTTTTTAAACTTAAGCATTAAATTGCTATCAGAGTCTTCGTTCTCTCTTTTAATAAAATCAATGTTTTCATCAAAAAGATTTAGAACTTCAGAAGGGACACTCTTTTTTACATTTAGAAAGTTTAAATTAACGTTATCTATCATATCTCTTACTAAAGATTGATTTTCTTTAGTAATCATTGTTATAATACTATCATCTTCTTTAAGTATTAACTTAAGAGAATTATCTAGTTTATTTCTAACTATATCTGAATTATTCTCATCTAATTCTTTATCTATGAGCAATTCTTTTAACTTAACTTTTGATGTTATATTAGATCGTGCAATACTAGTTAAATATTCATTTGTATATTTTATTCTTACTTCATTCTTATCCTTATCTCTTTCAACAAAAGATAAAATTTTATGAAATCTATTATTAAAGAAAAATGTAACTTCGTAACTAAATTTATCAATAGGAGTTAAAAATGTATTGTTAATTTCATTTAAACTTTTATTATTTATTACTATTTCCATAACAAAATGAATTATTTTCAAAAGCGTTGTTTTGCCAACGGCATTTAACCCTACAACCGATATAATATTATTAGCATAAATACTTTTAGATAAAGAGAACGTGCCTTCTTCATTGACTACTCTATCATTCGCAAAAAAATCAAAATAAATATTTCCTTCAAAAATATTTATATTATTGAATTTAATATTTAAAATTTTTATTGTATTCATTCTAAACCTCCTTATGTTAATATTATACCAGAAAACCATAGATATGAACGCAAAAAATGTTTATTTCTTTGGTTTTTTATTTATTAAATACTTAGATATCTATTATAAATCATTCTCGCATAAGACTAGTTTGGACTTCTTAATTGTCTAGAAATATATATCCAACTCTTACCTTCAAGGTATCTAAGTTGAAAAACTAATCTTGTCCTTGAGTCCTCTATTACCTCTATAAAATCCTCTATCTCAAGCCTAAGCTTCTTACATCTTCTAATTCTTCTTAGAAATTTTGCCCTTATCTTCTCTATGTATTTGTTATTTTCATAACCTTGAATCTTAAGTTGATACTGGTTATAGGGAAAATCAGAAGCAGATGAAAGAACCTTGTCAGTTACTTCTTGAGTTTTCAAAAAAGAAATATATATTTTAATGTTTTAAACGGAACTGTGAATATGGATTTATTAAAAGTTGAGTAAATTCAAAAAAGTGGGGACTTAATCGCGGAATCAAAAAAGTTATCATCTGGAATGGCTATAAATAGACATTCATTTTAAAAAACAGGTGGGGACTTTAGGTGGGAAATTACCATCAAATACGGTTAAATATGGTTAATTGTCAACACAAACAAAAAAACCATTCACTAAGGAATGGCTATTTCTACACAATATGGTTAACTGTGGTTAAGTATGAATGGTGGAGGCGGTGGGAGTCGAATTCATTTCTCGTTCTTAAATGAGCGTGCATTTTCTAACGTTTAAAAGCTACTACTTTTAAAATGTTGGGGTGTAAATGTGGGAAGTTGAAATTTAAACATAATTTTACATTGTTTTTTAATATATTTTAGGGCTAATAAATAGCCCTAATTTTATTATGCTTTATAATTAGGATTTTCATTTTTAAAGATCTCCACCAACTCTTCTACCTCTTCCAAAGTCTTAGCATATTTTCTAGCAAAAGTTCTTGCATTTCCCTTGTTTCGGCTATATCTCTTCGCCTCTGGGTTATTCTGTTCCCATTTCCTTGTAGCCCGTCTTTGTGCTTCTGATGTTTTTAATTCTTTCAATGTTACCAACTCCTCTTTACTTTACCTTAATTTTAACAATTAATAGTAAACATAAAATAATAACCAATATATTGACTATAACCCCTAAGTCTTTAAAAATATTTAACACATTTATTCCTGTGATTAAACTTAATAAAACTATATTCGTATCTATTTTTTTCATTTTTTGACGTAATGAGCATTTTATAATATAATACCCTTAAAGGGTGAGAGGGAATTTCCCTCTCTTTGAGTTACTATTTTAATATTTCTTTTATCAGTCCTAGTATTGCGATAGTCAGATTGATAAAAAGTATTATTAATTCTAGTAGCTCTTTTTTATTACCCTTTTTAGGTTTCTTTTTGCTCATTTCCTCACCTCCTGATTATATTATGCTACGGGTATTATATAAAAGCAACACTTTTTATAAGTTTTTTCAAAATATTTTCAATAAAAAAAGCCCAGGGATCTCTCCCTGGGCTAGTGTATTTGAAATAAATAATTAATTAAAATTCTACTTAAACTCATCAAGTTATGTTCTTACTATTTTTCCATATAGTCTCTTGTCTCAATGTAATTAGTCACATCTTCAGATTTACTATCTGCCATGCCTTCGCTTAACATATAGATACATAACCCACCAACTGCTGATACTAGTGCCACAATTCTTTCTGTAGTTTCTGCTGGAGCATTAAAAAATGCAACAAGTGCAATTATTACTGCTGTTATGCAAGCCCAAAATTTTCTGGAGCCTAATTTCCTGATTAAATCTTCCTTTTTCAAACAATCACCCCTTTATATCTCTAAAATACTGCATTTTACTAGCTTATAAGGACAACCCTTCAGATTGCCCATATAAGCGTTTTTTATTTCTAATTAATATAAATGTATGCCTTAAAATAGCTTAAATTACCTTTTTCTTCTTACTCCACGGTTAGAGTTCAAATATCGTTGATGTTTTTCCAAGTTTTTAAACTCTTCCTCCGTGAGTAATCTTTTCATTGCAATTTTAAACTCACTATTATAAGGATACTTGTTTATATCAATTAAATGCCTAACCTTAATTGCATCACTTTTGCTTTTAAGGTGCGCGTGTTGGGAATATTCTCCTCCTACCCTTACCAAGAGCCAGGGCCTCTCGTCACATTTCGGCTTAAACTTTATGCTTAGTTTCATTTTTCAATTTTTTCTAAAACCCTATCTAATAGAGAAAATAATTCTCCTCTTGTAATCGGTTCATCAAATCGTCTTTCGTGGATCTCAATTCCTTTATCGTTTAAATTTTTAAAAGATTTTTCTGCCCAATGTTCTTTTTGTTGTTCCATTTTTCCTACCGCCTTTGTGTTTCTAATTTCATTTACATATTTTAAAAGTTTTAAACCATAGTCTTTACTTGGTGCCCATTTGCCGCCTAAGTTCTCTACAAATTTACAAGTCCCTAGCAAGTAAGGGAAATGTCTTGGATCTGCAGTGAATGTTTTTGGATATCCTAAAGCCCCTGCATATAAAGCTAAGTGGTCTATATGAGCACCAACACCAGCTCCCCAATCAGCAAATTTTTTATGGGCAGATGCTTGATAATCTCCACCACCTTGAGTTATTTTAAGACCACAAGGGTTATGATAGCTGGAATCTATCCCTGCAGCAGACTTTACTTTATATAAAAAACCCGTTTCGTGTGCCATTTGTGCATAAGCTATCACTGGGTCAACTCCTACTTTTGGAGCCAGTTCAAAGTAGATTTCAGCAAGTCCAATAAGTTCTTGGTTATTATTCTTTGACTTTGCCCATTCTTTAACTTGTTCCAAACTTGCACTAGGTTTGTTTAATATCGGTGTCTTAGTAGGCTGTGACTTATTTAATTTAATAAGTCCATAGTATTCTGCAAGTGTCTTTGCTGTTGCTGCTGCTACTTTATCTAAATTATCCACATATTTTTTGCAATCTGAATAATTATCATGAAAGGCATGCTCTATTATAAAATTGTGCTTAGCCATACCATTTCTTAGGATTCCATAAAAATTAGTTCCTGATTTATTTTTACGATATTTTGTACCCCTGTTATTAGTTCCAATTGCATTTGATATTGCTACGCATAATTTATCAGTCAAAGTCTTTATGCTCTCTTTTGGATTTGTAGAGTCCCAAATTTCAGTTCCTGTAGCAGTACCACCTGCAGCGTTAGAATGTAAACTAATGAGTAAGTCATAACCTTTTGCCTTTTGACCTCTTTGTGCTAAGGTCGGGTTGTCAAATCTGTTATAACGTGTAATGCCAACTATAAATCCATAGTCCTCTAAGGCTTTCTTGAGTTTGAGGGAATAGATATAATTACAGTCCCCCTCGTTACAGAACTCAAAGCCTGGAATGTTTTTAAATCCACGGTTATGGAATGCACCAGCTCCATGTCCAGGGTCCAACATTATTTTTACCATGTCATCAACTCCTTTATTGCATAATAAAAGGCAGCTACTAAAGCCGCCCTCATTTTCTTAATTCATCTAATATTTTTTCTGATTTTTCATCATGTTTATCTAGTTTTTTGTGGAGTTCTCGGTTGTAATAATCAACCTTACTAACCGTATCAGCTACAATTCTGTTAGTTGTTGCAACTTCTTTTGTGGCTTCTGATAGTTTATCTATTGCAGTGTTTAATAGTTGATTATCCAATATCAGCTGCTTAAGAGTGTCAGTTATCTCCTTCATCTCTTGGCTTCTTCTCTTGTCATTTTGTACTATGGAGTAAACAAACACTCCCAAGAAAACAATAATTATAGCCCCTGCAACTCCCACTGCTAAATAAAGTTCCTCAATTGTCTTGTATTCCATGCGGTCACCCTCTTTTTTTTGTAAGTTATAATACTGTGCCTTTGAATTGATACCATTTACCCCAAGACAAAGTATCAGATTCGTTTTTTCCTATACGATAAAATATTGAATTAGAATATTTTTCAGTAACTGAATAAAAATTTTGTATTATAAAGTCTTCACAGATAATAGTTCTTATGAAACCGGACGCTTGTATATCAGCACCAATCTTCATATCTTTTATAAAAGCCCACTCAGGTTTGAAATAAGCCATGATAAAATCAGCTTCTGCTCCGGCAGTTAATGCTTTTGTTATATGTTTAGAAGTACTTCCATCTTTAAGAGAGAATATTGTATATTCTGAATCAGCCCAATCTTGTATTGAAAGAACTGTTGCTTCTAAATCTGAAAGATCTTGTGCTTTTGCAAATTCACTTGATATATCTTCGACAACTACTCTGTTTGCAATCTCTTTTTTCTGTGCGTCAGTAAGTTCTGCAAAGTTTATAGGGTCGCCCTTATCTCCTTTAGGTCCTTTTGGTCCTGTTGCTCCTTGTGCCCCAGTAGCACCTTTTGGTCCTTGAGGACCTTGAGGTCCAATATCTCCTCTTTCTCCTTTTACTTCGCCCATATCTTCCCACTTGCTTCCAGTCCAAACATAAAGATGAGTTCCTACAAAGTATGCATCTCCCGTAGTACCCTTTGCTGTCAATTCAGAAGATGAGTTAAGTTTCCCTAAGACTGTAAGACCTTTACCGATAGGTCCTTGGTCTCCTTTATCTCCTTTAGGACCTCTCAATTGTTCTGGGTCATCTATCCAACCTTGCACCGTAGTCATCTTAGTTTTAATTTCGCCATCAACATTTTTAGCACTTTCAATAACTTTAGTTAAATTAGAGTTTTCTGTCTTTGAAGTCTCTATACTTCCATCAAGATTTTGTTTTTCTGTCTTTGCACTTGCTATACTTCCGTCAAGATTAGATTTAGTAGATTTTCCATCTGCTAACTTTTGAGCCAAGTCCTTAGTCAAAGTATCTCCTTGATTTTTTAAAGTCCCAAGTTCTGTATTTATTGACTTCGCAGAATTGATTGTTCCATTCAAAGTTTTATTTGTTCCTAAAGCTGTAGTATTAGATTTGTCAAGATTAGTCTTGTTCGCCTTTGCTTCAGTGGTGCTTTTTATCAAGGCATCATTTGTTGAGTTCCCACTCGCAATATTTGTCTTTAAATTTTCAATATTTGCACTTGCTTTTGTGTTTTCTGATTTTAAGCTTGCATCTAATTTACCACCTTCAGCTCTAGAGTTGTTCAAACTACTTAAAGTCCTACTTGCATTAGACTTTGATGTATCTAACTGTCCTTTAATTTCCAAAGCTTTTTTCTTACAGTCAGCAAGATTATTTCTTGCTTCTATTCCCTCATTAATTCCAACTTTTAGAGATGCATCAACTTCTTTAGCTTCTTCTAGAGTCTTGTCATAGTCTTTTAGCAAGCCTAGTGCTTCATTGATTGTTTCAAAGTCTACATAAATGTTATTGCCAACAGTTGGACCTGCTTCAAGCCCTTCCTCAATCCACAAATCAAATATTTTAGATCCAATTTTTTGACCATCTTTATCTGTGATTATAAATTGCGACTTTTGCTTTCCAGGATATTTAAGTTGGGAGTTGTAAACTTGTACCTTAATTTTACCTTCAGCAGCTTCAACAACTTCTCCTTCAGAATAAGAAACTTCTTTGGAGTTAGCCACATACATTCTTAGTTTCATGCCAGTAACATCAACTGGCTTGTTGTAGTCGTCAAAAACTTGCAAATTAAAAACTCTTCCAGTGTCGCCTTGTACTGCAAAGAGTCGACCGTTGAAAGAGTTGTCAAACTTTAATTTAATTATTTCATTGTTTATCATATTTACTCCTTTTTATAGGTTTTCAAAAATATCATCTACAGTTCCTGATGTTTCGGTTTTAGGTTCTAACTTTGCAATAACATCTTTTAATGTTTTTTGCTTTTCTTCATATCCTTTATACATTTTTCTCATTGCTACCATTTGTTCATATAGGCTTTGTTTTCTGTATTCCAAATCTCTTACTTCGTTTTTTAACTGGTCGATATTCTTTTCATAAGTCATTGTCTCTTCAATAACTGCACCATTTTCTTTGAGTTCTGTGACTTTTATTTCTTGTTTTTCCATTAATATCCTCCATAATTAAGCAAGGCTTGTATAAATATAGTTGCATCTACACGACATCTATTATTTGACCTTACTTCGATTTCATTCCATCCGTTTTTCAAGTAGCTAGTCAAATTCATCTCATCATTATTTCCATAAACATAGCCACTTCCAGATATTGCAGATGTTCTGTCAGTACCGTTAATATATATTTCAGTCCTTACATTTCTTGCATATTCTTGGTAAATGCCAAAAACAATATCATGACCATGCCCAGGTATATCTACGTCATGCCTATGACTTGGAATGCCTACATCATGTCTATGACTTGGAATTCTTACATCATGCCTATGTTCGGGTATGTCAACATCATGCTCGTGATAAGTAACTTTATAGATTTCAACATATCCACCATTAGCACTTCCCTGAACATTTACTCTTGCCATTGTATCTCTTACATGAGAAGCGCCATGCGAAGTTTGAAGTTTCCCACCACCATAATCTGTTGATGGATAATCTCCACCTCCAGAATCTGTGGATGTATAATCTCCACCACCAGAATCTGTAGATGTTGATTGGGTTCCCTTCCACTCTGTAGCTTTGGAGTAAGCCCTGAAGCCCTCTGTGTAAATTCTTAATGCTGCCTTGTAAATCCTTTGTGTTTCTTTTGGAATATAAATGTGTAACTTTAAAGGGTTGCTTGAGTCTACATTGTCACATCTTCCATCTTGCCATGACTGTAAAATACCATTGTCATCAATAATTGTTCTATTACCACTTGCATCTTTAAGATTAAGTCCATATCTTCCAGGTGCCCAATTTCCAAGTTGTAATCTTTCTCTATTTTGAGCATCTAAAACTTGGATTCCTTTTTCAGGTGTGATTTTCACATTGTTATATAAAACACCTTTAAGGACAACTTTTTCTTCGATTTCAACAATTTTACCATCAACAATTTTTAAGTCATTTCTTATTTTCCCAGTCTCATCAGTAATTCTGCCATCAACGATTTTTAAATCTGCTCTTATCTTGCCAGCTTCGTCTACAATTTTACCATCAACGATTTTTAACTTTTCACTTATCTGCTCATCTAATTGGACTATGTTTCCATTAACCTCTTTTAGGTTTTCATAGATTTTTCCAGTTTCATCTACAAGCTTGCCATTAACAAGCCTTAAACCTTCAACTGTCTTTTGGTCTAAAGCTGTGATTTTTCCATCTAAATCTTTGCCCATTCCAACTATTTTAGTGTCAACTTTTTTACCAATTGCTGTTTTATAAAAGTCATTATTAACATTTATTTGATTTGCATTTACTGTTGCAAATTCCCCTAATTTACCAACTATAGCTTCGGCTAAAATTCCATCTCCAGTTCCGAACGTTTGCCACTGCCATTTGCCCGTAGAGTCCTTTTTATTAGCTATTGCCATAGTCCCAGCGCCCATATAAATTACTTTAGTAGGATTTTTTTCTATTGGAGCATTAAAACTATAATAGCCTGCTGGTAACTTATATGGATTCCCAACTTTTAACTCATAGTTGTAACCGTCTTGATTAAAATAGGAGTTTTCAAGCCCCTCTCTCATTTCTTCCAGTACATCTATAAATGTAAGGTTTGCACTCTTTGCAACTTCAGAAACTCTATTATTCAAGCTTTCTATTTGATTAACAAGCTCTTTATTTTTTGTAACCTGGTTATAAGCAATGTTGTCTCCCAGTTCTACACTTGTTAAGTCAGCATTTAATAAGTTCCTCTTAATCTTAAAAACTCTAGCTGTGTAATAAATATCTAGGTCTTTTCTTATTATTTGTATTCTGTCCCCTATGTTAGCAGCTCCAATTTCCAAAATGTTTGCTTTAAATTGTACTAAGGGCCTTGATAGTCTAACTAAATCTTCATAACAAGCTTGTATTAATTCTTCGGGAGTCGTTATTTGGTCATGGACTACAATTTTAAATCTAGGTGTGCCATCAGAATATCCATATTTTTGAGTAGCCTCTTTTAATTCCAGGTATTCTTGACCTATAGGCTTATCAAGTGGATTTCCTTTTTCTTTGCTCCACTCTATTTCCTTAAAATCTATTCTTCTTCCAAATCCACCAGTAGCTTTGCCACTAGTATCAAACTTTTCTTCTCCCTTACCTCTACCAATTACCGCTGTTACAATATCCTGACGGCTTTCTTCTTTTATAACCTCTAATGCGTTGGATCCATAGTAATATCTTTTATTTACTTTAATTCCACGGCGGTTATATATCTTTACAATTCTTCTAGTTATCTTATTTTTTGTTATAACTACCTTAAATTCTAATTCAACATTGTAAGTTTCAATTAGTTTCTTAAGAGAATCTAACCTTGTTAGATCATAGATGTAAAATTGTTTTTGCGGTGTATCGTCAGCTTGTATTACTTCCCATCTACTTCCACCAAAAACAATTTCTGCAGCTTCTCTTGCTGTTGCCTTGTCTCTTCTAAACTCTCTTAAGTACCCATAGGCTCTTAAATCGTCAAATTGACTAGCTATAGCCGTTACAAGTATGCTATTAGATGTATTGCTGCAAGTAATTATTCTATAAAAATAAAATTCATTGGGGTTTGTAACATCTCTATGTGCAATATAGGCTGCGCCTTTTAATTTATCCTTATATTCCAATAAGATTTCTAAATCTATCCTATCAGTACCATTAAGATTTTCTTCTTGGATAGCTTCTTTAAGTTCGTTGCGCCTAATAAGATTTATAAACTTTTCTTTTATATCAAATAAATAAATCATAATTTACGCTCCCTATAAGATATTTCAATATCTGCATCTATATTTGTGCTTATTACATCTTTAGTATTTATTTCAAAGTCTTCATAGTCGCTAGTAATATCCATTTTAGCGCTTATATTTCCTTTTCCATTCTGTTCTATTAAAAATTCTTTAAAGTAGATTTTTATCCTATCTGTGCTTGTTAGGTTGGAATCAATAATAATTCTCCTACCTGTAGAGTTGTTTTTTATAATTAGTTTATCTGTATTTGTTTTAGATTTTATTTCAATCCATTCTAAAGCCACTGGATAAAGCATAGATCTTTTAATTTCTCCACTTCCAGCAAATTTCTCTATAAAGATTTCATTAGAATATTTATAAGGGTCATGAATTGCAAACTCCATTTCTCCTTTATGTTCTAGTGATGTTTCAATTTCTCCCATGTTTGCCAAAGTCCCCTTATAAAAATACTTTAAATCATCTGTAAATATAAGCTTTACAAGTGGCTTGTTGATGTAATAATTTAACAACTCATATAGTTCCGTTTGGTCTCTATAATTTTTTGTGGATACTTGATATTCAACTAATATATTCTTTGCTGGTATGTTAGAGCCCAATAAAATAGCACCATCTAAAATTGGATTGGTGCTATTTATATAACTATTTTTATCGTGAACTTGTATGTTTCGGGAACTTGTTTCTCTTCCTCTAACTGCTAATGTTCGATAGCCTTTCAATGTTTCATCTAAATTTATACCATCAACAATAGTTTGGGTAGTGCTAAAACTCGGCAATCTTACCTTATCTGTCCTTAAAAAATCATACATAATAGCACCTCCTAAATTCCATAAACTTCCTGAAGCTTTATTTCTTGACCTTGTAAATCTGTAATGTCTTCTATAAATGCTTTAAAGTCCTTATTTCCTAGCCTTAAAATTAGAGTTTGACTTTGTTTTTGTCCCCCTAACTTGTCAGTAATTGTATAATCTATAGCATTTTTAGCTTGCCCATTAATATCTGCAAGATTAGAACCTATATCTACACTCGTTCCAGTTAAAGGATCTATTACTTTATTCATAGCATTCGCTGCCATCTTTGCATTATCAGTAAGTCCTACGGCAAATCCTTTAACAGTATAAAAACCTATATCTTTAAAGACTCTAGAAGGAGAATGGATTTTTAAGGCACTTTTTGCAGCGCTTATTGCATTTCCAACTACACTTTTAGCAGCGTTTGCTAAATTGCTGGCCATTTCTTTTATTCCAGTAATAAATCCATTGATTAGGTCTCTACCAACTTGGATTGCTTGACTTATAAAAGACTTAGCAGCATTTATTGCATTAGTAAATGCTGTTTTAATAGTTCCTGGTAGTTCTCGTAGCGTATTTTTAATAGTAGTTAATACATTTTTAAAGCCGTCACTAACAGTTTTCTTAATGTTTTCTACTGCTGTGCTTATATTTTGTTTTGCCTGGTCAAATCCATCTTTAATGCTTGTTTTAACATTTTCAATTGATGTTTTTACAGATTCTTTTATATTTTCCCAAGCTTGTTTTATAGCCTCTTTAATGCTATTCCATACACTTGTAGTTTTTTCTTTTACATTATTCCATGCAGTTGTTATTGCTTCTTTAATTTTTGCAGTAACTGTTGATATAACTGTACTAGCTGCTTCAATTGCATTTTTAATTATATCTTTTATTGCAGTCCAAAGTGTTTGAGTGGCTTGTTTTAAGTTATCCCAAATTTGTTTTGCACTATCTACTGCACCTTTAAAGTCACCAGTAATTGTTTGTAATATTACAAGGCCTGCACCTATAACAACATTTTTAACAATATCCCAAGCTGCTTGAGTAGCTGTTTTAATACCATTCCATATATTTTTAATATTTCCTGCTATAGGCTCTAATGCTTGCATTATTCCATCTTTAATACCGCTAACCTTTTCAACTACTGCCGTTTTAATACCGTCCCATACATTAACTATAGCTTCTTTGGCACCATCAAAGGCTGTAGTAATTCCTTCAGTTATTCCAGTCCAAAGATTGCTAAAAAATTCTGGGATTGATTCCCATACGGCTTTAAAGCCCTCTATAAAGGCGCTTACTCCTTCAGTTATTGCCGTCCATGTTTCGGCTGCCTTGGTCTTAATACCTTCCCAAACTTGGGCTACTATTGGACCAATTTTATCCCAATTAGCAATAATAAGACCAATTGCTACTGCTGCGGCTGCTGCTATTGCTACAAATGGATGCGCCATTATAATTCCAAAGGCAGCTTTTGCAAATCCACCTAATTTTGTGAATCCTCCGCCTAGTAGTCCAAGGCCTTTGCTTAAAAGTCCAAATCCAGTTTGTATATTTTTAACAGTATTTGGAATCTTAGATAAAGTAATCAATAAGGGTCCAATGGTCGCTGCTATTCCAGCAATTACTACTATTGCTTTTTGTGCTGATGGATCTAATTCCAAAAAACTTTTTACAAGATTACCAATAAAATCCACGGCTTGTTGAACATAGGGTAATAGTATATTTCCAATATCAATTCCAACTTCTTTAATAGAGTTCCCTAAAGTCTTTACTTGGCTGGCAAATGTCCCATACCTTTGAGCCGACTCGTCAGAAAGGGCCGTGTTTTGACTAAAAGATTCATTAGCCATGTCAAATGCCTGGCCAACCATATCTCCAGCGCCCGCTAATCTTGCAAGGGTGTCAACTTCTCTTAGTCCATTTATACCTAGTTCTTTTAAGGCGCTGCTAACATCTCCGCCACTATCTTGGATTTTCTTTAAGCCTTGAATGAAAGCTTCTATAGCTACTGTTGGCTGTTCTCTCCAAGCTGTAGAAAATTCTGTGGCACTCATACCAGCAACTTTTGCAAATCCTTGAACCTTATCGCTAGAGCTTAAAACTGCTGTGTTTATTTTTTGCATAACAGTAGACATTGCACTACCGCCTGCTTCGGCACTAATGCCAACAGATGACATTGCAGTTGCAAGCCCCATAATCTCGGCTTGATTAAGACCAATTTGAGTTCCTGTCGCTGCTAATCTCATTCCCATGTCAACAATTTCTTTTTCCGTTGTGGCAAAGTTATTACCTAAAGCTACAACTGCGGACCCCAAGTTTGACATTTCCGTTTGAGGCATTTGAGTTATGTTGGCAAATCTAGCAAATGCAGTTGCAGCTTCTTCAGATGTAAGGTTCGTGGCTTCTCCCATATCAATCATTGTACGGGTAAATCCCATTATATTTTCTTTAGAGATTCCTAATTGTCCAGCAGCTTCAGCAACGGCTGCTATTTCTGTTGTTGATGCTGGCACTTCTCTAGCCATGTTTTTAATAGCTGTTCCCATTGCTTCTAGTTCTTTACCGCTTAAATTTGTAGTTTTAGCTACTCCAGTTAAGGCGCTTTCAAAGTCACTAGATGCCTTTACACTTGCTGCAAATCCTGCTGTAATCGGAACTGTTAAAGCAGCTGTTAAACCTTTACCAATTCCATTTAACATTCCAGGTACGCTTGCACCAATGCTTGTAGTGGATTTCCCAAATTCTTGTACGCTGGCTTGGGCTTCTTTCATGCCTGCAATTAAACCTTTGGCATTTGCCGTTAGTATGGCCGTTACATTATAATCACTCATTTTTACCTCCCTTCTCCGTTTATTTCTGCTAGCTTATCTAATAAGCTATAATCTTTTCTTTCTTCAGGTTTTTTATTGTCTTTATTTCCTAGTTTTTTTAGTTCCTTGTCATAATCAAAGAGATCTTTAAAGTTTTTAACATATCTTTTGCCCCTCTTGTCCGTTGCTTGTATTTGTGCATTTTGCCATGCAGTATAAGATGCAATAAATTTATTATTAAATATTTCTTTTTGTTCCCTTTTAACAAAGGCTTCAGTCATTACTTCATAGTCTCTCAAGCTAGTATTTGCAGCTTCGTCAACGCTTAAATGAGGGTAAATCTCTAAGATGTTAGCTAAGAAATCAAAATAACTTAGTTCTTCTTTTCTTCTAGTTTTTTCGTTTCTGATGCTGCGGCTTTCTTGATTTGTTTGTAAGCGTGTTTTGTAAGAGCCGCATTTGATAAAAAATCATCTAGCCCATCAAATAAAGCAAAGTATTCTTTATCATTTAAGCCATCAATCATTTCTATAATTTCATCTTCAGATGGTTTTTGTGCTAAATGTAAAGTTGCAGCCTTTAAAAGATTAATAATTGCTGTTATATTCTTAATTTGTAGTCCCATAACTAAAAGATTAAGACCAAATCCAAATTTAATTCCGCTTTCTTTGTCTTCAAGGGTATAAACTTGATCTAAATAATCTAAAGATCTAAAAGATATTCTTAGAGGATATTCTTTATCTTTAATTTTTAAGGTAAAATCTCGTCCATTTTTAAGAATTGCCATGTTTTATGCTCCTTTTCATCTAAAAATTTCAAAAAAAAGGAGTGCTTTTTGCACTCCAAATTTATAAATGTCTTATTACGCTTTCTTAATTGCGTTCTTTTCGTTTTCTTCGCCCTTATAAACTTCAGTATCTCTAAATACATATTGAGCTATCTTTTCTTGTTCCTTGCTTAGAGGTGTATAACCCTTTTGTCTTTGTCCGTTAGTTAAAAGAGTTAGTTCCAATTCTGTAGGATCTTCAGCACTTGCTGTTTTGCTAAAATCTGTAATCTTACATTGTCTATATTCTGCCTTATAAAGTCCTTCTTCATTTTTATTTTTCTTGTCAATTTCCCATACTTCAATAATTTTATTGTCATAAAATGCTTCTTCAAGAAAATCTGCAGTAGGGTCTTCTCTTGCCATAATTGTAGTAACAGTAATTTCTTCTTCTACAGTAGATGATGTTGTTACTGCTCCGTCTTTTGTTTCTGTGCTATCACTATCTTTTGATGCTTCCATTGAGTGTTCAGTTTGGAAGGCCATTTTAGTTGCTGGCTTAGTTGCAGCTTCTTCTAAATCTCTAAATAGTAATATCAATTCAATGCCCATTATAGGCTTTAGGTCTTTATTCATATTTTCAACTCCTTAGTAAGCTTTTAATTCTATATAAATGTGTGCTTGCATCAATGGGACCTCGGCAGTATTGTCGGGGCGTAAATTGAAAGTGATTTCGTTAAAATGGTAATCATAATTAGGGTTTAAGGAGGCAATATTCGTAGTATTAATTGTTCTTAAAATACTGACGAAGTCCATTGCAAGCTTACTTGTACTCCCTCGTTTAAGTGGATTGTCATTATAAATATATATGTCTTGATAAATTGTTGGATATATAGCATCTTTGTTTTTCCAGGTGTCTTCCACGTGCTGTTGTGATCCAATGTATATAAAAGGATACTTGGCACCTTTAGGTGGGAGAAAATCATAAACATTCTCTTCCCCTATTAATTTAATAGCTATATCCCTGCAAATATTAAAAAATTCTTGATGGGGTGTAATTATCATCAATCCACCGCCTTTTTTAAGTCATTTCTGAATTTATCTTTTACAAAATTTAAGGCTGGCCTCATGTAAGGCTGGGCTGCCATATACCTAGTTCCTAACTCCAAATACACTCCGTATTCAGTATGTTCTTTAACTTCAGCTGTAAGGCCTCCGTCTTTAATTTCTAAAGTAATACTTCTTTTTAGAGTTCCTGTATCAACTGGTACAAGTTCCAAAGCCTTTTGATGCATATCTGCACCATTTTTCTTTACCGCCTCTTTAATTCTAGGGTTTACCGTTTCACTATTTAAGGCTTTTATTAGTGCTCCTATCCCACTTAATTTTATTTTCATTTTAGGACCACCGCCTCTATAGTTTGACGTCCTCTATAAGTTACTAATTTTCTTACCGTGTACTTTATACCATTTACAATTAAATAGTCATAATCAAGCTGTACTGGTGTTTTTAACCTTATGGTTATAGCTTGGCTTCCCACGGTTCCATAAAGCAGCTGCTGCCTTTCCATTCCTGTGTCAGTAACATCAGCTAACCTTACTGTTCTGTCCGTCTCTTCCATGCTGTAATCTCCAGTAATGCGGTTATAGGTTTTTTCAACCTTGATAAAAATTACATTAGTTTCAAATCTCATAGAAAACGCACCCTACTCTTATGTGTATTTTTATTAAGACCATTTAAATAATCAGCAATTTCATCTTCAAAGTCTTTAAAGTCATTGTTATTAAATTCAATGCTTCTTCCATCTTGAGATTCTTTACTCATGCCCTCGCTTCCTAAGCGGTTGTATCTAATAATAGAAACCTCTATCACTATGTGCTCAAGTTGTTCAGGAACTTCTTTATCCTGTAACTTAGACAGTAGTTTTTTAGTGGTTAAATCTACAATTGTATTTAATAACTTTTCTTGGCTTGCTGTTATTTCCTGGTCAATAAAAATTAATTCTTTAACAGTTTCAAAAATTGTCATAGCTGCACCCCCTATTTAGATGCAGCTTTATCTTTTCCTGTTTCTTTCTTAGGTTCAACAACATCTATTGTGATTTCTTCAGCTACACCATGTTTTATTAGTTCTTTGGCTCTATTATCATCTTTATATTCAATGATGGAACCTTTAACCTTAAGCTTTTTATTATCGCTTTTGTCAAAGTAATCTTTGATAACTTTTACTATCATTTAGCACCTCTTTTTATACAGTAGCCGCCTTTTGGATTGTAGATTTAATTACTCCGTCAAGTCTTTCAGCAACTAATAGACCTGTTGCTACTACTGTTGTTTCATAAGTTAATCTGTCATTTGTTTGGTCATGTCTTAGTCCAATTACATTTGTTTCATCAGTAATTAGTTCAAATTCTCTAGCTGCATCACCATCATTTAGATCTGCATAGGCAAAGATTAAGTTTTCTATGGCTGTAGCATAAACTTCTCCCTTAGTTATTTGAGAAGTGATGATTGCAACGTCAGCACCTAAGAAGTTAGTTAGATAATTAAGACCAAATTCTTTTTGAGTTGTAATTGTTGCTTCTCCTAAGTAATCAGCAACATCTAATGGATTTACAAAAATAACTGTTTCTGCTCCATCATCTTCAAAAATAGTTTGGATATTACCCCAAGCTTGGGCTACTGCACCTTGTAGACCTACACCTTGAGTTGTTTTTTGTGCATTCTTAATATTTCCAAATAAATCAGCTTTTAGACCTTTTTGTGCTTCCTTAATAATAGCTGCATCTGTCATTTCAATTGCTCTAGCTGCGCCATATTTTTGGATATCTTCAAAGGCAACTGCTTTTCTATATTTTTTGTAAGTTAGCTTTTTAGCTTCGTCTTCTTCTACCTTTACTTCAGATAGTGGGATAATGTCCCCTTTATCAACTGCACCATTTTCTAAAGTTGCAACTGTTTTATAAGTTTGAACGCTATCTCCAACTCTTAGTGGAATTCTTCTATGAACTCCTAAAACATCTAGTAGTCCTTTTAAGGAATTACCAAATTTATTAGTAACTAATATTGCATTAGCTTTGCCTAGGTTTTCAGTTAGTTTTTCTAATTTTGCCATAATTTAACATCCTTTCTTATTCAAATAATTCAAGATTTTCGGCTATTGCCTTTCTTCTTTCGTCTTCGTCCTTAATATCAAGTATTTCTGCTTTTGTTAACTTATTTTGTCCTCCATACCTGTATGGAGTTTTTCCCTTAAGTATTTCATTGACCTTAGTGTCAACTGCCTTATTAAATGCACCTATAAAACTATCAACATTATTTTTAGTAGTTTCTGCATCATCAGTTATAAGGTTATAAATAAGTTCATCTTCAATATTTACTCCCTCTTTTGATAACATTTTTCTTGCAGTCCCTGCCATAGATGATTTGTTGTTTTGTGCCTTTAACTCGTCAAGTTCTTTCTTTAATTGGTCTCTTTCGTACTCAATCCTTTGGTTAGCATCCATATTTGCTAGCTTTTCAGCTTCAGAAATTTCTTTTTTCTTTTGTTCTTGCCACTTAGCATATTTTTTATTTATGATGTCGTCCACATCTTTATCTGTATATTTCTTTTCAGCCTGATTATCTTCAGGATCTCTTTCTTTATTATTTTTAGCTACAGAATCACGTGGGACTTTTTTTCCAGCTAGATCAAAGTATTCTTTGTTGTGACCAGTTTCTTCAGCATCAGCTACATCTTGATTTAAGTTCTTGTTATCTTCGTTCATTTTTAACCTCCATAATTTATAGTTATAATGCTTAACTTTTATACTCCTTGGCTTTTAGAGTCTTCAAAGCTTGGACTTTATTAAATTTTAAATTTAATTTTCTTCATAGTATGGACTAGCTCCGCACTTACAAAATGGATGCATGGGATAATAATTAATTCCTGGTACTGCATCCTCTATTTTGTGGACTGTGCCATCTAATTCCGTACATATTTCGCAAGCTGTCGGCTCGGCTATATAAATATATTTATCGTAGCCATTACTTTTAAAAGATTCCTTTACTACTTCCCCTTGAACTCTTGCAGTCTCGGTTATAGCAATTCTTCTTGCAGAATATTCTGCATTAGCTATATTGTCTTTAAGGTTTCTTTGTAAATTCCTTGACCACCTTTTTGGATTCTGTCCCCTTATAATTGTTTTTGTAATTCCAAGTTCTAGGTTATTCTTTAAGTTCGCTTTATCAGCCCATAACCTTTCACTAAAAGTAGCTGTATGAAAGTCAGCTTGTGCTATCTTCTCAATATTATTTTTTATTTTTTGGGAACTGTGAATGGTAAGGTTTAAGTCCTCGGCTTGAGTTTCAAGTTCTTTTTTACCTGTATAGATAAGATAATCTCCAATATTGGTTTCTAGCCGTCCATAAGTATCAATTAAGGATAAATTCACATTTTCTAGTAACATTTCTAACCTTGTTAAATTAGATGTTATGTTTAAATTATCCAGCTGTCTTTTCTGTTCTTCAGTAAGTGGACCTCTTAAGTTGATGTCTCTAACTCTTTTTAATGCTCTTTTATAGTCTATGCTTTCAATTCTTTTATTGGCTTCAGTTCGGGTTAGTCCCTCTTTGTCGGCATACCTGCCTATAAACTTATAAATCTCATCTTGGATATCAAACCTTAAATTTTTATAAATGCTGTCTACACGCTTGTTAAAAGCCTTGTCTTCCTTTTTCCTGGCTGCAATATGTTCTTTTTCTCTTTTAACTGCATATTGATAGGCCCTCATTTGGTCTTTATTCAACTTCATTGTCTAAGTCCTCAAGACTATCCATATAATTTATATAGTCATGGTCCCCGTGTCCTTCTTCTTCTTTTATAAGATCTAATTCTTTCTTAACATCATCAACAATACTTAGGGTACTAAGGGCTGTTTCTTTACTTGTTATTCCTATAAGTTCAGCTGCTGTTTGTGCCTCTTCCACTGTATTGTTAGGTACATTTCTTGTAAATATATATTTGATGTTTTTAAGGTCGTCTTCTCCTATAGGTGTATTAGGGACATTTGCTATTAACTCAAATCTTTTATTTAAGCTCTTAACAAATTTACGCTCTTTAACATTGGATAAATTACTCATTGATTGCAATTTGTACTTCAAAGCTATGCCACTTGATGTTCCAAAGTTTTCATCATTGATATTTGCCACCATGGATATATTAAAAATTAGCTTTTCTAGCCTATCAATAAGATTTTCCTGTGTTGTATCAGCGTTAGGCTTTTCCAGGAATTTAACCTCTAATTGTTGACTATCAGCAATGGGCTCTATATTAATAATTCTGTTGTTTTTAATATTTATGATGTCTTTTTCTTCCAGTAATGCTCCCAGAATTGCCATATAAGCATCAGCAAAGTAATCAACATCATTAGCCTTTTCACTTATAGCCTTATTGTAAGCATTAATTAAGGTTTCTACGTTCTCAAATGCGCCCTGCAGTTCTTCATTCTCTACATACTCAACCATTGGGACCGCTTTAAAATAATGAGGCTCTTCCTGGTCAATTATGAGTTCTCCCTTGTCATTACTTCTAAAATAATAAATCTTGGAATCATCACTGAAAGTTCCAATTAAAACTCCCTCTTTATCCCTCGTATATCTAATTCCAAATAAAGGCTTTTGTCTTATGGAATTGTCATAAATAATAAAGGCATCCATAGGATCTATATAAGTAGCTCCAACCTTAGATTTTTCATCTATAAATAATAATTCGTAGCAACGGCCGTATATACTGCACTTCTTAGCTATTTCAGAATTTAAGTCATCAATATTGTTATATCTGTCAAATTCTTGTATATAATCATTAACTCTAGGATTTTCAGCAATTGTTTTAATTGGTATTCCTGTAAAAAATCCGTTTAAAGTATCAACAATGTACTTAGCATGATTAACCACTAGCCTATTATCTGGTTTATAAATTGGCTTGTTATTATCTTTAAGTAGTATTAAGTGCTTGCCTTTATACATGTCCCTTAAATCATAGTATTTTTTTGAAAGCACCCTATGCCTATCAATAAAATTTCTAAGCATCCCTAGGCTAAAATCAGCCTTGTTATCTATGCTAAATACTCTTTCTGTTGTGTCTATCACTTTATCCCTCCTTTATAAACTATGTCTAAAAGTTTGTACTGAATTCTTATGCTTTATGATGTAAGGTTCGATTGCATACCTCATGGCATCCATCAAATGGTTAAAATCATCAATTGGCTTATTAATGGAGTTGTCAAACTTATCTTTTGCCCACTGATAATTTGTTACTTCCGTTAGGAAATTTACACATCTAGGATGTATTACAAGTTTAAAATCCTGTATAAACTGTATGCCATTTAAAATGCTATCCTTGCCTTTCTTTGCTGCCCTTACCCTTGTAAGTCCTAAGCTTCTCAATTCATCAATGGACTTAGGTTCGGCACTATCTGCAATAATTGATTCTTTTCTGGGCCCCATGGCTTCTACTTCTTCATATATTCTTTTATTTGATAAACCTTTTTTGTAAAGTTCATCAAACACATAAATTACTTTATTTTTTAGATCTATTAGACCGCAGAATAAGGCTGTGGGGTCATTGGTATAACCAAAGTCAAGACCAAAAACAGATTCTATCCCCTCTTGTCCTACAAGGCTAGATATATCAAATCTCTTTTCTTCTATGTTTTCATACACTAGACCGTCAACTACTCCCCATTCTCCCAAGCCTGCTACTCGGTATCTTTTAGGGTTATGGATTTTCATTTCATCAAAGACCTTTAAATCCGCCTGGTCCAACCACTCATTACACTTGTAATTGGTAGTGATGGCTAAAATATCTTTATCTTCTCGGTCGAAAAATCTTCTTTTTATCCAATGGCGGTCATTCCAGGGGTTAAGCGTTAAAGTTATTTGTTTAAATAGACCATCTGGAACCTGCCCTCTTATGGACTCGTCCAACATATTGAAATCATCTTCACTCATGATTTCGTAAGCCTCTTCAATCCATAAGAAACACAAAGAGCCTTTGTCTACTGCAACTGATGTAACTTTTAAAGGATCATCAAGTCCCCTAAACAATATTTTTTGCCCTGTAGGTAAATAAGTAAGTTCTAAGGGGCTATTAGTAGCCTTCCAATATTTGTCAACCTTTAAACGGTGTATTGCCCACTTAAGTTGTGAAAAACAAGAATCTTTTACAGTCCTAAAGACTTTTCTAATCACTAAACCATTTGAATCAGGGTATGTCATTATCCTATAAATCATGTTTAAAGCAGTTGTAGTTGACTTCTTACTTGCCCTAGACCCTTTAACTACTCGGTATCTCCCTTTATAATTCCAGTAAGTTCCGTAGCCTTTACCAATAACTTCAGGAAGGTAAACCTCATTAGTCTTCAAGTTCATCAGCCCCAGAAATAATTGTAGGTACATCAATATCCATGTCGATTTTATCCGTCCATAGTCCATACCTCTTACCAAGCAATTCTCCAGCTTTAATTGCATCACGGTTTTCTGTTGGTGTCTTTATAACCTTGGCTTTTTCTTCAACTCCAATAATATTTCCGTGTTCATCTTTTAAAGGGATCTTTATAGTTACAGTCTCATAATGAATTTCTTCTCTTCTAAAGGTCCTTGTAAGCCCTCTTAAAATCTCCCTAGTATCAGCAATTTCTTCTTCGTCAATCTCTTTCATTCTTTCTTCCAGGTAGTCTCTCATGTAGGGCTTTTTAAATAACTTAGTAGCTCCTACGCTTGCACTCTTCTCATCTTTGCAAGTTGGAAAGAATTTCCAGTAACTTCTTGTTTTATTTCCAGTTCTAAGGTATTCTTCCGCCACCTTTCTATGTCTTGCTGTAAGTCCCACTTCTCCACCACCTTTCTAAAATTGGATAATAAAAAAACACTCTATGTTAGAGTGCTCTTTTAGATTGAAATCCTTAGTTGCTATCATGGACCAATAACTTATATTCTTTCATCTTACATATTACTACTTAAAAATCGTTCAAATCGTTCAACTTCTTAAAAATCTATCATGCAATAACCTTGAGTATGACTCGTTAGTGCTGCCTAACCTCATGCTTATTTTTACCCAGGTCCAGCCGTCAATATATCGTTTTGTAAAAATGTACCTCATTCTTGAGTCCTTTATTCCGTCAATATACTCTTCAATCTCAAGCCTTGCCCTTTTACATTTTCTTATTCTTCTTCTAAGTAGCAACTGCAGCCTTTGAATATAAGCATCTTCTTCAAGCCCGCAAATCTTTAGACTATATAGGTTATATGGATATTCAATTGCGCTGGCCTGTACTTTATCCATCACTAGCTTGGTTTTAACATTCTGTAATTTGTCCTCTAGATCTTCAATTTCTAATTTTAAAATTCTGTACTGTAATAGCTGCTCTTTATCCATTTATCCTCCAAGACCTCTAAAGGTCTTCACTTTTGACGAAAGTGCCGTTTATTGTTTTACCAGTCCTAGCCTCTATTTTCTTGTAAGCTTTTTCTAAGCACTCAATGACATCAATTCCAAGCTGCGCACATAATATTATTAGAGTGACGAAAATGTCCCCCATTTCTATTTTCATATTCTCTATATATATTTCTTTTAATTTTTCGTGTTCAACTCTTTCAACCTGGTCCATTTCTGATTTAAATTCAAAAACTTCCTCAATACATTTCAAGAATTGTTTCGGCGCATTTTTCCTATGGAGCAAATCTCTATCCTTTGCCCAAATAAGGACCTGTCTTGTAAATTCCTCAAATTGACCGTCTTCGCTGAATTTACCAACGTCTAAATTATCAAAAATTAACAAGACTGTGTTGTCGTAATCTTCTACTTTTTTAACTTTCAGCGAATAAGCGGCATTTTCATCCGCATTATCAAAAGTTAGACCCTCAATTTCTGCTTCAGGATCACAATAAATTAATTTCATAATTAGATCTTTTACTTTCATTTTTCCACCTCAAAAAGTTTTTCAAATTCTTCAATGTTATCTTCGTCATAAATTTCATGACCTATATAAAAACTCCATCCATAGTCTTTTATAAGTCGCAAGCACACTTCTTGCTCTGATAATTCCTCACCATTATCTAAACTCTTTGCTCTAATTGCCCTTATACTTGTAAAGTCATCTACCTCTAGGTCGCATTGGTACGCATAAGGACCCTCATAATTCGCTTGTGCTTTTGCTTTACCTCTCGACTCAGCCCACACAAGACTACTACAAAGTTCTGGGCTCTCGTCTGAACTTAATATCCACGCTCTCATTGCTCCCACTCCAATCTTTGACCGCACCCATGGCAAAATCTTTGAACTTGGTTTCCATCTAAGCCACAACCACATTTAGGACACTGGCTAATGTAAAATGTTCTCCCACATGCGTCCCTTGTGTACTCTTTAACCTTTAAAGGTTTGAATTGTGCTATTTCAACCGTTGGTGTTAATCTTTCGCTATCAATCACTCTCAAGCAAAAATCTCTATATCTTTTAGGCATGGTAGATTCACCAAGTTCAAATCTAATTCTTTTACGACTGATTAAATCATTTAAATCCACTGTCATTCTTCCACCTCTTTCATAAACTCAACACCACCAAACATACTTCTAAAGTTTTTATCCCAATAGGCTTGAGCAATTTTTTCAGCTTCTTCTTTATCTTCTGCTTTGATATCAATTTCTTCATAAGCAGAAATTTCAAATCTATAAGTTTTCATTTCTCTTTAATCTCCTATAATTTTTTCAACCCAAATTTCCATTATCTTGTCTTTCTTAAGATATACACTATAAGCACCTTCAAGTTCATCTTCACATTTAATATATTCATTGCTTGAATTATATTTTTCCCAGAATTCCTCTTCATTTTTTACAAAGACATCTTTGCTTGGTGGGTTGCTATAATCTAGGGTGTTATCTTCGTAGTATAAAGTTACTTTAATCATTGTTTTGCTCCCACCACTTATTACTGTTTTCCAGCCTATCTTTTAACACATCTATAGTTGGCACTCTAGTTATTTTATTTGGATCATCAAGATCTTCAGATAAATCAATTTTAATTTTAATGTCCTTAGTTAAAAAACGATCTACTGTGAAATCACTGTTATTACTTGCACTAACTAAAACATCAATATCAGTCATAGTTAAAAGATTTTCTAAAGAAGTATAATCAGAATTGAGGCTTACAACATTGGCCCCCAGTTCCAACAGTTCTCTTGCTAGAGATTTGCCTAGGATTTCTGACTGATTGATAATTACAACAGTTTTTCTTTCAACGTCCCCAATTGCCCTTAAAACTGCTTCAGCCGTTATAGTCAACCTTTTACTTGCTGCCCCCTCTATATCGTTAATAGGGTTAGCTTCTAGGAGCTCCATTATCCATTTATAAGTATCAGCTGCCATAGGTTTTAATGCTAATACATTTCTTACTGTACAGTCGGGTAAATTATCCACATCAGCAATAATTGCTTCAGGTATGTTTTTCTTAATTGCTTTTAAGTAACTATCCCTGCCCCTATCCTCTATTTCTTTGTCATATACCACCAAAAACTTTTTCATTCTAACTCCTTATATATTGTAATTTGCTAAAGTTTCTTAACTAGCTTATATTTCCTTAATCTCCAAGTTCATATACTTACGCTCAAATAATTTCTTTTTAAGCTTGTAAACATCAGTCTTGTAGCCTTTCACATCTTCAACAATTGTTTTTTTCTTTTCATTGTCAAAATACATAAAATCAGCAATATAATCTATTTTTCCTATACTTTTTCCATTCTTTTTAAAGCTTTCTTGTAAATTAAAGCGTGGTTGCAGGGTCAAATCCTTAATTAACCCTGCCTTTTCCAACAGTTTTAACTCATTGTATCTATTAGCTTCTTTAAGACTATCAAAGGTAATTCCGTCAATTTGTACTTTTCTAGCGTTATATTTTCCACATCTTCTATACATCAACATTAACTCCTAGCTTCTTAAATCCCTCTTTCTGCTTTTTCATAGCAACATCTTCAAGCTCTTCAGCAGAAAAAGAGTCAGTAATACCCTTAAAGTTATTGAATTTATTAGAATTAGGCCTCTTATAATCCCTATAATCGCCGTTACAAAGCTTTACAAGAAAAGAGTTGTTAGCTTTGTTAAGGTTGTGGTTCTCACAAACCCACTTACTCTTAGAGAGCTCATCAATTAGCTTCTCAACATCAATGTTTGAATTGATTTTTGTGAGGAAGTTAGGATATACAGGAATTTTAAGCAAAGAATTTAGTCTAGATATAAGCTTATTATTTATATCACCCTTTATACTTTTCTTTTCTTTACTTTCCTTTACTTTACTTTGTGTACTTTTGCTAACAATAACCCCAGTTTCTGCAACAGTAACGGGAGTTTCTGTAACAATAACCCCAGTTTCTGTAACATTAACTAATAAATAATCATTTATTAAGTTGTCTCTCTTTCTTCTTTTTGTTATTTCAAAGAATCTTTTTTGAATCCCTTTAGAAGTTATAATTTTAAATTTCTCAAATAATTCATTAGAAAATAGATCTACTTGCAAGCACTTTTTTAAAACTTCTTTTACATACACCTCTTTAGCCCCAACTGCGTCAGCAACTAAAAAGCATACATCTTCATCCCACTTCATGAAATACCCTTCATCTCCATAGATATTTCCGAGCAGCAGTATAATTATTGCAATACTATTTGGCCCACAAGATTTCATAATTTTTCTAATTTTTATATCGTTTAAAAAATCCACATCTAAAGGATAATACTCTATCCCTCTACTTAAAGGTCTTGCCATGTTAAAAACTCCTTTCAAGGTGCTAGCCCCGACATAAGTCAGCAGCTAGCACCCAAATTTTGTTTGTTTTTATTAGGATTAACCTTCAAAAGGAGTACCCTTTAAAAAATCTTCCTCTTCTTCAACTTCTTCAACAACTTCTACTTCATCTGCATCTATAACTTCAGGCTCTTCTTTATTTAAACTAACTAACTTTTTTATATCGTCACAAATACTTTGATAATCTTCTTCTTTGATGTCGCTAGTGTTTTCATAGCCGTACTTGACCATTATTGCTTTTACAATATCCTTGTCATTTTCTGCAATTTTAAAAAGATTCTTTCTTTGATTATCGTTAATAAGTCCTACTTCCCTACTTGGTAAAACTTCTTCATTAACTCCCATTTCTGAACTATCATATAGACCTTGATAATCTTCTGGAAATGCTTCTCTCAAGGCTTGTACTAATGCAACTTTTCTTATCATAGTTGCAGGTTTTGATGCCCAAGTTGATTTACCTGTGTTGTACTCATCAAAGGCTACTGTGTGATAAAAATATGTGCCATCTGTAAATTCAACCTTGCACCAAGCACCCACCAAAGATTCAACTTGCTTTGCATAAAAGGATCCTGCTCTATTTTCAAGATCTCCATTTTGTTTTAAAACAATAATGCCTGCAGTGTATTTTTTAAACTTTTCATTGGCATAAGCCCTCTTAATAAAGAAGTCTTTACCAACAATGATATTTGCATCTTTATCTCCAAATTTAACTAGATAGGCATCTCTTAAAAAAGGATTAAGTTTTTGAAACCTACATAATTCCAAGAATAACTTAAACTCTTTTTCTGTAACTCTATTTGCATCTCCACTTACCAAGAAGTTTTTAACATCACTTTGACTAAGTGTTATTTCTTGGCCACCTGCTTCGTATCTAACCATTAATTCTTGTGACATAATTATTTCTCCTTACCTTATCCTTAAACTTTCTGTTTGGACTAATTCAGCAGCATCTTCAAACAATCCATTCTTTACTGCTTCTTTTAAATCGTTTTTATTTAATTTCTTTTCAATCATGTAATAACCTTCAGGAATCTTGCTTTCATCTAGAATTTTTAAAGATGGAGCATTCTTTTGAATGTTAAAAGAAAATAGATCTGTTTTAAATTTTCTTTTATCCAAAACAAGCATTGCATTTTGTAGATATTCTTTTAGGTGTTTCTGCCTATTTTCAATGGCCTTTCTTTTCTTTGCTAGTCTTTCTTCTTCAGATTTCAAAGCCTCAATATCTCCGTCAAAATCTCTTAAGACTTTTGCAATATTATCAGCCTTAGTTTCAATTTCATCATCAATATTTTCTAGGGCAGCATTAAGATCTCCCTCTTCTATATCCATGTCTTTTAAATTCAAGTAAATTTCTGTTAGTTCATATAATTGCATAATCTGCCTCCTCATCTAGTCTAGTAACCTTTATTCCACTCACTTCTTGCGTTCCGTTGATGTTAAAATTATTTAGTATCTTATCAACTGTATAGCAGTAACCATTTTGTGTAAGCTCATCAACAGTATGAGTTTCAAGTAACATGTCTAAAATCTCTTTATTAGTAAAATCAAGTTCAAATTCAATTTTAAATTTCATAATTTCCCCCTTATTTGTGGTATAATAAAGGCAAATAAAAAATATTTATAATTTATTTAGTCCTGTTGTTTAGTCGCTGCGGGACTTTTTTTTCATTTGCCTTTGTTTCTTCATTTTTCTTCAATTCTTTCTATATTTCCATTCTCAATATCCAACAACAAATCATTTACAGTTATTCTCACTCTATTAATTCTTTTCTTATTGATGAAATTAGTAATTCCATTTTCATAAGCCTTAAAATTATCCTTGTAATTTTGTAAAATAGTTATTGCCGCATCAATAGTTGCATCAAATTTTTCTTTCTTTTTTAGATCTTTCATTTTTATCAACTCCTAAAATAGATTAATTGCAAAGCTAAAAACCTTGTCAATAATCGTCACTCCTGCATACATAAAGAAAAATAAAAACTTTATAAAGAAGTTGGCCAACCAATAGCCAAACACGAAAAGTAAACTAATACCTAAAATTCTCCTTGCTATAATTGGTATCTTGTACCAACTAACACTTAAAGCTTTCATGCTTACACCATCCTTACATTTCCATCCAGTCATCTAACCAAATCTTTTTAAATAGCTTTTGATTACCAATTCCCTTTCTTTTAAACCTTATGTTTCCAGCATCTATTTCTGCATTCAATGTTGTTTTTCCAACTCTCAAATAATCGCAAGCCTCCTGGAATGTAAATATTTCTTTAGGCTCTGTTAAATGCTCAATTAAATAATTTAATTTTTGATTTACATCTTCTATTGTTATGTTTTTTTGTAAAGTTTCCATTCCCGTCCCCCAACGTGTGAATTTTAGCTTCCTTTTTACTCAAATTAGATATATTCAATTAACCTTTTTTCTTCACTATCATTTACTTAGTCCCATTAATTCAATTAGATGATATTAAAGTCTTTTCATTCAGAATTTTATTAATACGAAATTAAATTAGTTAATAACAAATTTATAAGATATAATTTACTTAAAGATTTTTATAGAAAGGTTGTGCAATTATGTGTTTGCCTATAAAAAATTTTTTGGAAATTATTTCATTAATAGTTACGCCAATAAGCTTCGTAGTATCTTTAATTACTTTGCATCTCTCATTAAAAATTAAACAAAGGGTATCGAATGCTGTTGATAGAAATAAACTTAGCTTAAAAATAGATGATTTATCTAATAGAATTGATTTCCTTAGGTGTTCTCTTGATGAAGATGCTAATTACTCTACATTTTCAAAAGTAAGAATTTTATTAGTTGAAATTCAAAGTGAATATCCTTTTGTAGGAAAATCGCTTAAAGAAAATTTAAATCAAGCAATTAAGATCAGCACATTTCCTAAAAATTTTTCTATTGATGAAAATTTATCTATAACCCTTAGCAATTTACTTATTAAAATTAAATCTCAACTAAGAAAGGAAGTTGAACACTATGAATGATAAACACTTACAATTTCTCGAAAAACTCATATATGAAACACGAAAATCTAAAATTTTTTGGGATAGTTTATTTACTTTTACCGATGCTGAAGATATTGATGAAAGATTGCCAAATTTCAAATACATACTTTGGCAAGATACATGGCATTCTGTAGATTACACAAAATCCTACATCTCTTTTACTAATAATTTTATAGTCTTAGTTTTGACTGAAACTATGGATAGCGGATCAGATTATGCCGTTCAAAAAGACGGAAAAACTAAATTTATTGATAATAATATTTATATTGCAAAAGATACAAAATCTGAGCCTTACCAATTAGCCCTAACTAATGAATCAGTACTAAATCTAATTTCAGAAATCCAAAAGATAGAAACAATTCCAAATGAATTAGATAAAATTATTGATGACTTTATAAACGATTGAAATTTCTATCTAGAACTCTGTCTATCCATGACATGTTGAACTGGTCTTTCTTAAATATGTCGTGGATATTTTTTATTGCTAATAAATTCAAAATCAAAGTTACTAAACTTAAAATTGTTATTACAAATCTAACCATTTTATGCACCTTCCTTTTTACTTCCATATTCATGATTAATTATTACTTTCACTCTCCACCTCCTAAATCAATTTTAAGTACATTTTGTACACTTGGAGTGCAAAAAAATATCATCTATTCCATATCCAAGAGCAGATGCTATTTTTTGTGCTACTTGTAATGACGGATTCCTTTCTCCGTTTTCAATGAACCCAATATATTTAGGTGTGACACCTACTAAATTAGCCAATTCTAACTGTGTTAGGTTTTTTTCAAGTCTTTTCTCTTTGACTTTATTCAAATTATCACCTCAAATCATTCTATGTACATAGTGTACAGTACAAAATGAAGAATGTCAATAGATTTTTTAAAAAATTTATTGTATAATGTACTCACAGTACAGAAACAAGAAAGAGAGTAAACTATGGAAGGCAAAATTCTTAAACAATTAAGAGAATTACATAATATGACGCAAAAAGAACTAGCAGATAAAGTTCAAGTAACTCCGAAGGCTATATCTTTTTATGAATTAAATCAAAGAGAGCCTTCAAACGAGCTATTAAAATCTTTTTCACAAATATTTAATGTGTCTGTGGATTATTTATTGGGCAACTCATATATTCCAAAAACCCAAGAAACCAAATCCAAAGCTGAAGAATTAGAGGAAGATTTTCCAGAGGGAATTTCTGTGCTTTATAGAGCAAACAAAAACCTCACACCAGAACAAAAAGAAATGATGCTTCGCATGATAAAAGCAACTTTCTTCGAAGATGATGAAAAATAAAGTAGGTCTATAATATGGATTTCAAAGATATTAATAATAAAGATGATTTTATACAATTTAAATCTGAGTGTATTTCTGACTTAGACGATTCAATAAACGAACTTATGATACGAGATTATAAACAATCTGTAAATCTCACATATTGGATTAGAGATTATAAAAACTTTTTAAAAAAAGAAAAAACTTTTGACTCTACATATTTACCAGTTTATAAATTTGGCTCAATTGTCGAAATAAACCTTGGTTTTAGAGTTGGCTCTGAGTTTGGTGGACAACACTATGGAATTGTAATTAATAGAAAAGATAAGAAATCAAATCCCAACCTAACTGTTATTCCTATGAGATCTTTAAAGCAGAATTTACATTATTCAGAAATTAATATTGGAAATGAATTTTATAATCTTGTGAACAATAAAGTTACTCTACTTAATGAACAACATAATGCAATAAAAAATGACTTGGAAAAAGAAATTGGAAATCTTAAGGAAATGTTAAAAAATAAAGATGAATTGAATTGTGAAGATTCTACTATAATTAGTGAAATTGATCTGGATAATAAATTAAAAGAACTTCTCTTAAAAGATAGAGAGTTAAGTAACAAGATAAAAGAACTTAGTAATTGTTTAAAGAGAATATCTAAACTAAAAGATGGTAGTATTGCCCTTCCCAATCAAGTGCTTACAATAAGTAAAATGAGAGTTAAAGACCCTATACGAGTTCATGATACTCTCTATAACATAACTCTTTCAGATTCTACTATGGAAAAAATTAAAGAAAAATTTGAAAAAATTTATTTTTAAATTGACAATTTTTAACACAATGTTATAATAATGGTACACGATGATTAAATTCATCACGAAAATAATGATACGCTGTTTCTAGAACAGCACTAAATCAAAAAAGCTCTGTACCATTGCTGTACAGGGCTTTTTTGTATGATATAAATTAATTTTTAATGTTTTGCTAAATATATAGGGATCTCAACCCTTATATATTTTTTACTTCAAAAAGAACTAAGGTTTGACAATATGAATAATTTAAACTATAACATACGTTATGCAGTTAGCATGGCAAACTGCGTACACAAAAAAATTAAATATGAGGAGAAACTCTTGCCCATAAATGTAGAAGATATTATTAGATATAGGCCAGATATAAAGGTTAAAAAAGAAGATCTCTTAGGCTTAGATGGATATAGCATCTATAACTATAAAACTAAAAGATATCTTATAGCCCTCGATGATGTAAACTATGACCTATCCCGCCAAAGATTTACTCTTGCCCATGAACTTGGTCACATCTTCCTTCAGCATCATACCAAATACAGGCATTTAAGTAATTATGTAAAAGAAAAATCTGCAGATGCCTTTGCGGGAGAACTCTTAATGCCTAGAGAAATGATGTATAAGACGGCAAAGTTCCCACCAAATTATGTCTTGGACTTATATGGAGTTAGCTACAGTGCCTACGAAAAAAGGAAGTTGTTTTTAGATGATATGGAAAACTTTTCTAAGAAAATAGAAGATGAGAAGTCCATGTCTTTAAATGATATTATCCAATATACAAAACACTCATTGATTTTAAATGGTTGTTATTAGAAAGTAGAATCTTATGGAAAAATGTATCAAGACGAACTTTTTATAAGAAAATTAATTACTAGAATAAGAAATGGTACTTTAAATTAGTTTAAACTTTTAGTTTAAAATATATAAAAATTTATAAGGAGGTTTTTCGCATGGCAAAGAAAATTAAAGGCGAAGACGGAAAAATGTATGTAGAAAAGAAACCTTTCTACAAAAGAGTATGGTTTATTGTATTGGTTGTAGTAGTTATTATTGCTGCAGTAATGCCAAAGGGCGACAAAGGTGCTGACACAGCAAACAAGACAGCAGAAACAAGCACAAAGGAAATTACCTACACAGCAGCAGATGCAGGACAAATGCTTTCTGATTTAGACAATAATGCATTAAACGCAGAAAAAACTTACAAAGATAAGGATCTTGAAATCACTGGAAAAGTATTTAACATTGATAGTTCAGGAAAATACATCAATATTGATGGACTAAATTCAGAATTTACAATGACAGGCATCACTTGTAACTTACAAAATGATGAACAAAGAGATGTAGTTGCAAGCATTTCAAAAGGCGCAACTGTAGTTGTAAGAGGTCATGTTACTGATGTAGGGGAAGTTCTTGGTTACACAATAAAAGTTGACCAAATAGAAGCTAAATAAGTATAAAAAATCCTTGCCAAAAAATAATGTAAAGTTTTAACACGTCCCCCAACGTGTGAATTTTAGCTTCCTAAAAATAAATTTTAGGAGGTAAGAATGGCATATAAAAAACTAAAAAATGGCAAAATTAGAGTCTATGGAGATCATACTATTGACGGTATAAGATATAGACCTAGCTGTACAGTTAAAACAAATTTAACTGGTTTACAGTTAAAAGCTTTTGTTAAAACTAAAGAAATGGAATTACTTGAAGATGTTAAACTACAAGCTAGTGATTCTGACAAAATATCAAGATTAGATATACAAGGAGCTTGTAAGTGGTACCTAAGAATTAAAGACTTAGAACAAAATACCATAGATTCTTATAACAAGTATATTGATAAAAGAGTAGTGAGGTTTTTTAAAACTAAAAAAATAGTTGCAATAACATCTGCAGATGCTAAAAGATTTTTCAAAAAACTAGATAAAGAAATATCTACTCAAACAAAGAAGCCTTTAAGTCAAAAAACTAAGAAGAATTATTTGACTTATTTGCACGCTATATTCCAAGAGTTAAAGGAAAAAAAGATAATAGAAGAAAATCCATTTTCAGATATTACTGTAAGAGTTCCTAAGAATCTAAATAGTAAGAAGTTTTATGGAATTGAAGAAGTGAAACATCATATAAGCGTGCTATCTAATAAAGCACCTTTAAAGTATTTTCTACTCTATGTCTTAACTGTGATGTGTGGCTTAAGGCCTGCAGAAGCAAGAGGTTTAAAGTGGAATAAAATAGATTGGATTGAAAAGAAAATCTATATAGATCAGTCACTTGCAGCAACTCAAGTTGGATATATAACTAAAAGTACAAAAAATGAAGAGCCTAGAGTTCTAGATTTAATTGACTTAGCAATTAAATTGTTACAGATACATTATTCAAATGAGTTGGAAAAATATAAAGAAAATAAAATTACTAAAACTATAAGAGAAAATTATATTTTTACTAACACAGATGGAGATCACATTGGAGAATCCACTTTTAGAAATTGGTGGTATAACTTTTGTAAGAGAAATGATTTGCGTTATGTTTGCCCCTATGGTTTAAGGCATACAACGGCAACAATGCTGGCTTTTAATAACATTCCGTTGGCAAACATTGCTCAACAAATGGGTCATCTTGATACAACAACAACTCTTGTATATATTCATGCTGTAGAGGAAGGTAAAAAAGAAATCAACAATGTTTTAAATGAAAATATTAACGTTGATTTTTTAAAAGTACAATAACAATAAAAAATAAAGAAATGTGGGGACTTAAGAATTTTCAAAAAATTAAGTCCCTATTTTTAGCCGTTATGTAATAAAAACGTGTGGGGACTTTGTGTGGGATTTTATTAAAATCTACGGCTATTTACGGCTATTAACGGCAAATAAAAAAACCATTCTAAAAATAGAATGGCTTAAAATAGACTCCGCAGCTGTCTACGGATATCCGCAAATGGTGGAGGCGGTGGGAGTCGAACCCACGTCCGAAGACCTCTTACAGAAAGATTCTCCGAGTGCAGACTCCTCTTTAGTTTTCCCCTGTATTACTAGAGTGTCAAACTCATACAGGGTATCGCCATAAACCCCCTCTGCTATGACGCATCACAGAGTTCGTTTGCCCGCTAATTTGAAACCCGGTTGCAGATCGCGGTGTCTGGCCGGATTGCTACCTAATTAGGCAGCTAGTGCGAAATTATTTTCGTCGTTTATTTTTTAATAGACCATTTTTACGTTGTGTGATCCATCAACGACTCGCTACTTTAAGCTCAAAATCCCCGTCGAAACCATTTTCGCCCCCATATTTACTTAGACTAAAATTATACTAGATAGCCTGGTCTTTGTCAATTTTAGAGGGCCTTGGTCTTCTCTTTCTTCTCTTCTTCTTGGCAAATTTATATCTTAAAATCTTATCCCAAATAAGATAACCAATAAAAGATCCCAAGACATTTAAAATTAAATCGTCAATGTCCACTGACCTTCCAATAAAAAATTGGATGAATTCTACAAAAAAGGATGTGGCAATGGATAAGCTTATAATTTTTAATAATCTTCTAAACTTTGGAAAAATTTCTGGTACTAAAATTCCAAAGGGGATAAAAATTATTATGTTCCCAAGTATATTTGTAAGTGTGTGGGTAAAACCTGAATATTTTATATAGTTTTTCATAGTCCTAAAGGGAACTAGGTTAACTCCCCAGGCTCCTGATGATAATCTATCTTTAAAGTTGCCAACAAAGTCAAAGTTCTCGTTGGTCAAATTTATCCCAGAGCCTGCTATGTAAGAATTGGGCATAAAAAGCATTATGGCTAAAAAAACCAGGTAGGCTGCGAAAAGGCTAAGCAAAAATTCTCTAAAGCCTGTGGAATTTTTCTTCCTGTGACTAAAGAAGTTAACTCTTATAAGGGAAAAGCCTAGGAAAGTAATTATAAAGGCAGGTACTATTCTTACTGCAAAAAATAAAAATAATCTCATAAGTTTTTCAATTCTAATAATCTCTTTACAGAATTTTTATTTTCACTAACAATTGTTGGCCAAGTGTCCTTAGAGTTCTCGTCATAAATTCCAATAACTTCAAGACCAGCTTTCTTTCCTGTCCTTAGGGCTAGGTAGGAATCGTCAACTAAAAAGACATCTTCTGGCCTTTCTCCCAATTCTTCTACAATTGATGTATAAAATTTTTCTTCTGCTTTTAGGTGTCCCACTGAATCTGCTGTGTAGAGGCCGTCAATAAATTTATCTATCCCATATTTTTCTATAACTATGTTGGCGAAGTGGGCTGCAGTTGATGTTCCTATTACAACCTTAATCCCTTTGTCCTTAAAATATTTTAAAATTTCAAGACATCCTTCTTTAGTTTCGACCTTGTTCCTATAAAAATCTTCAACAGTCCTGCTAAAGTCTCTCATAAGTTCTTCAAAGCTTTCTTCTAATTTATAGTAGTCTTTTAAGTACTTTAAGGATGCGTCCAAGTTCATTGTAGTCATCTTGTGCTGGATCTCATCTTCTATATCTATTCCCTTGGTCTTCATGAAGTCACGAGAAACACTTCTCCAATATTTCATAGAATCAACTAGGGTTCCATCTAAATCAAAAATAATAGCCTTCATCTTAGCTCCTTTCCCATAATACTATTATTTTAGTTGTATTTTTATTAGATTTCAAGTATAATGGCTTAGATAGCTTTTGAGATTTTAAATTTTTTGTAAAAAAAGCTTTGACAAATATTTTTTACATGCTATAATAGTATTTGTTCGAAAATAAAATACAAGTTTTCACTTATGTGAATCTGTCGTCGGGGTGTAGCGCAGTTTGGTAGCGCACGTGGTTTGGGACCATGGGGCCGGGGGTTCGAATCCTCTCACCCCGACCATTTTTTTATCTGAAGGTCTATACCTTCTTTTTTTTTGCAATTTTTATGACTTAGCTTTTTCCTAAACAATCTTAACTTGTTGTGATTTGTTTTTAGACCTATAATTGAAATAAGATTAATTATATGAGTTACTTTTTTAAGTATAATCTACAGGACTTTTCAAGGAGGTCTTATGAATTTTATATTAAGTGACAAGGCCCTGGCCTTTTTAAAAAAGAAAAATATAAGTAAAATTTTTGTAAATCCTGATGTGGACGTCAAGGCATCTTGCTGCTCTGTGGGCACTTTTGACTTTGGCATTTCAATAAAGGATAATGGAGACACAAAAAGGTATAAAAAAGTAGAAGTCTCTAATATATCTATTTTTTACAACCCAACTCTTGACCTCTTTTTTAAGGGGCGTGAAGATTCAGAAATTATTATTTCTGCAATAGGTCTTGGATCTTTTAAAAAGTTATATGTGGAGAATGAGTTTAATTCTATTGAAATGTAATTTTGCAGAAAACTAAAGCTTATATAGGTCATAAATAAATTTAACTTCCTAATAATAAATCTATTTTTTATTTTCATCATTTTTATAAGTTTTGTAGACTTTAACTTTCGAATATTTAACTTTAGGTCCAATATAGTGGACCTTTTTTTAATTTCGTAAAAGTTTTTCATATTTTTTTCTCAACTAAGGCTCAATAAGTCCATGTCAAACATCAACTTTCTTGTAATTGAGCCAGTCTTAGCCTATAATCTTATAGGAAATAATAAAAGTAAGGGGAGGAATTTATGTTACTATTTATTATCGGAATTATTATTTTATTTGTTGGAGGTTTTTTCTACTCAAAATATGTAGAAAAGCAACTTCAACCAGACGATAGACCTACTCCAGCAGTATCAAAAGCTGACGGAGTTGACTATGTAGTGATGAGCGAAAAGAAGAACTGGCTTATCAACCTACTTAACATTGCAGGAACTGGCCCTATACTTGGACCTATCCAAGGTATTTTATTTGGACCCATTGCCTTCTTGGCAATCCCATTAGGTTGTGTCTTCGCAGGTGCAGTCCACGATTACATGACAGGCTTCATCTCTATGAGAAATGGCGGGTCTCAAGTGCCAAAACTTGTTGGTAAGTATATTGGCGACGGCGTTCGTAAATTTTATAATATCGTTATTGCCATCCTACTTCTCTTAACTGGTGTAGTTTTCGTTTACACACCTGGAGACTTAATTGCCAACGACGTCTTAAAGGTTGGTGTAGATTCTAATGTTATTTGGATTATCTACGCAGTGATCTTTGCCTACTACATCCTTTCAACTGTACTTCCTATTGACAAGCTAATTGGAAGAATATATCCACTATTTGGTGCCTTCTTAATTATCTCTGCCATTGGAGTATTTATTGGAATCTTTGTTAAGGGCTCCGGAGACCTTTCTTTTGCAGATTACGGTCTACTTGCAGAACACCCACTTGGTCAAAGATTTATCCCATCCTTCTTTATCACAGTTGCTTGTGGTATCCTATCAGGCTTCCACGGTTCACAAGTTACTCTTGTGTCAAGAACTGTTAAGTCAGAAAAAGAAGCTAAGACAACTTTCTACTCAACTATGATTGCAGAAGGTTTTATCGCAATGGTTTGGGCAGCTGGTGCCATGGTAATCTTCTCAACAGGAAGAGCTCCACTTGATACAGCTGGAACCCTAATGGTTGGAGAAATTTCAAAATACTTTATGGGAGACATTGGAGGATTACTTGCAGTTCTTGGAGTAATAGCACTACCTATCACTTCTGGTGACACTGCCTTTAGGTCTCTAAGACTAATAATCTCTGAAGAATTAAACATTGATCAAAGATCTGGCGCAAAGAGAGCTGGTCTTGCAGCAGTTTTATTTATACCTGCAATAGCAATCCTCTTCTTCGCTAAGTCAAACCCAAATGGATTTAACATGCTTTGGAGATACTTTGGATTCACAAACCAATTTGTAGCAATCTTTGCCCTAGCAGTTGCCACAATTTATCTAATCAACACTAACAAAAATTATTTAATAACTTTGATACCAGGAATTTTCTACACATTTATAGTTTTCGCATTTATTATAAGTGAGAAAAAACTTGGACTTCGCTTGCCATTTACTATTGCCTATCCATCAGCTGGTGTCCTAGCTATCGCTTACGCAATCTTTGTTGTTAAAACTGGTAAGAAAAATAAAACTAGAATTGAAACTACAAATCTAGAATAATTTAAAATCAAATGTTAAAGACCTGCAGAATTTAAAACTGCAGGTCTTTTTTTGAGGATTTATTTTTATTATTTTATGAATAAGAATATAAGAAATTTATTTTACTAGGTCAAAGGCTGTTTGTGGAACATAAACTGCTCTTGTGGAATAAATTGTAAGTCCACCAAGTTCAACTTTTTCACCATTTTTTATAGCGTAGTTCTTTGAAACAGGGAAGATAATCTTGTCAGATCCCTTAGTAACTATAGCTTCATAGTCATTTGGTCCCTTTACCTTAAATTCAACCTTGGCTCCCTTTTCTTCAAAGCCTCTTCTTATAGGTTGGTAAAGTTCTTCTGTCAACTTATCAAGATCAATGTCAAGGACATCTTCCACGTATCTTCCAATTTCATAATTGTGAACTGTCCCGATTAGTCTCTTAGCATCCTTGGCAGTTGAGTAAGAATAAAGGCCTACATCTCCACCAACGTGACCTCCAGTTGTCCAAGCAATATGGCTTCTTGCTGAGATTACTCTTCCCATTGCTGAACCTGTGTCCTTTTCAGTCTTAATAAGGTTTAACTCTTCTTCTGTAAGATCTTTTATGCCAAAGTGCTTTGCCATTACTTCTCCCACATTGGACTTGTCTTCCTTCACTTCTTCAGCAGCCTTTGTCACAGAAATTTTTGCAGATGAAATTATTTTTGTAAACTCATCAAGGGGAGCCTTGTCATAACCCTTTGAAATGTTTCTGTGACCAAAAGTTATCCCACCAGTTCCATGGTCTGCAGCAATTAAAATTACTGTGTCGCCCTTTTCATCAGCAAAGTCTTTTGCAACTTTTACTGCATCGTCAAAGGCCTTGATTTCGTGTATAAGAGCAACTGGGTCATTGGCATGAGCAGCCCAGTCAACTTCAGAGCCTTCAACCATTAGGAAAAATCCCTTGTCATTTTTTGATAAAACTTCTAGAGCTTTGTCAGTCATTTCTGCAAGAGAAGGTTTTGTAGTCTTGTCCCTATCTATTTCATAAGGGAAGGACTTGTCTTCAAAAAGTCCCCAAAGTTTGTTGCCCTTTGATCCTTCTAGACCTTCCTTAGTAGTCACATAATCGTAACCCCTTGTCTTTATTTCAGAAATAAGATCTTCCTTGTCCTTTCTAGTTTCTTTACTTAAATAAGTGCTACCAGCACCTAGGACAAGGTCCATGTCTTGGTAAACTTGTTGTTCGCCAAGGTCTTCGTAGTTATTTCTGTCAGGATTGTGGGCAGAAAAGTCAGCTGGAGTTGCGTGTTGGATATTTGATGTGGACACAATACCAGTGGATCTTCCACTTCTCTTTGCACCTTCAAGGACGTTGGCTATGGGTTGTTTAGCCCTTTCCTTGTCAAAGTTAGAAAATCCTGGCATGCCGCCTTTAGATGGATAAGATCCAACAAAGGGTGATTCTGACTTTATGCCAGTTGCCATGGCTGTTGCTGCTGGAGCAGAGTCGGCCATAGGTGTGTTGGCGTTGTTAGTCCTAACAAGGCCTGTTGCCATATCGTCCATGACAAACTTCTTGTCCTTAGTCATCCATCTTGCAGTTGTAAGTGCTTCTACACTCATCCCATCTGGGATCATAACAATTACATTTTTTGCACTACCATAATCTTTCTCTTGGGCAAATACAAGAGAAGGCGCCAAAGTCACTAGGGCAAGTGAAATTGACAAAGCTTTTTTTAATTTGTTCATACTTTCCCCCTAAGTTTTATTACCTATAATCTAACAGAGGATTGTAAATGAAATATAAATAGTAAGTAAAAAATTTTTAATTTTTTAAAGCAAGAGGTTTTTAATTTTATTTGGAGAATATTTTTTAGATTATATTTTAAAATGACAAGAAAAAAGGACGCCTAAGCGCCCTCAAATTTTATATTTTTAAATTAAACTTCAATTTTACCGTAGTTTCCATCTTTTCTCTTGTAAACAATAGAAACTCCATCAGTATCCGCGTCTAAGAAAACGAAGAAATTGTGATTTAGAAGATCCATTTGTAGGATTGCTTCTTCTTCATCCATTGGGTTAAGTTCGAAGTTCTTTCTCTTCACTATCTTGTGTTCTGATTCTTCCTTTGGTGGTTCTTTATCAAAAAGTTCGTCAAACCTAATTGTTTCGTTGTTTTGATATCTTCTCTTTAATTTAGTCTTGTGTTTTCTAATTTGTCTAGCAAGTGCATCCACAGCGTTGTCCATTGAAGAGTACATGTCGTCTGTAGTTTCTTCTGCCCTAATAATTGTCTTTGGTAAAAATATTGTAGCTTCAACAGTTTGTTCATCTTTTATTGTAGAGAAAACAAGCCTTGTTTCAACTTCTTCAGAAAAATATTTATCTAACCTGGAGAATTTTTTTTCTGCAATTTCCTTCAAAGATTCTGTAAGTTCAATGTTTTTTCCAACAAAGTTCAATAACATAAATGTCACTCTCCTTTTTTCTTTGCTTAATATTTACCCAAAAATTTACAAATATATCATTTTATTTAATTAACATCATAAATCCGTGAAATGTACAATTAAAACTATTCTTGATATAATTAGCATGAATAAAGCAAAAAATAATTTTGATTTTTTAAGGTTGTGATCTTATGGCAATAAAAAATAAAATCGACTATAAGTATAGGATTGGGATGCGTACCCTTAAGACAGCCCTTGCAGTTGTCATTGGCCTCTACATCTCCTACCTCTTGGACCTAGACTCAGCAATATTTGTATCCATAGCTGCAGTCTCAACAATGAAACCCTCAATGTCTGAATCACTTCAAGACTTTAAGAAGAGGATTTTTACCTGTGTATTTGGAGTAATGGTGGGATATTTCTTTTCTAAAATATCTGTAAAAGAATACCTGGAGCCCCTAATAGCAGGCCTTGGCATCCTCCTTACAATTTACATCTTAGTAGTTTTTAAGATGAAGGACATGACCCAGCTTTCTTGCATAGTCTTTGTGGCAAGTTTTTGCTCCGACTCAGACAAATTTTACTACGCAACAAACCGTATCATTGGTACCCTTATTGGGATTTTTGTTGGAGTCTTGGTAAATTATTTTATCTCATCTCCCAATGTCTGGGAAGATTTTATAAGATCTGCCAGGAGCTGCTACAGATCTAGCAACTTAGTCCTAAGGCAAGTCCTTTCAGGCGAAAAGGTGGACTTAAGTGAATTTAATAAAAATCTAGTAAGTACCACAAAACTCTACAAACTTTTGGAGAAGGAGGCAGACACTCCCTTCCAATACAAGTACAACAAAATCTCTCGCGAGAAAAAAATTATGTCACTCATAGAAAGCATATCAGTTAGGCTTGAAGTTGTGGAGAATATGGATATCCACAAATTTAGCCAGGAGGTCTCCCAAGAAGCCCTAAAAAGATATGACCTTAAAGAAGAGCCCACACAAGACTTAGGTGTGGAAGACAGGGTCTACAACTACCACATTGAATATATTTTAAAATACATGGACCAACTTAATGAAGAAATAGAAAACATAAGGGTGAAATAATGAAAGATGACAAAAAAGAAATTTATGAAATAGGTAAAAAAGTAATTTATCAATCAACAATAGGTTTTGAAAATCTTATTAAAAAAGTGGAATTTGATCTACTAAGAGAAAATTCCTACCTAATGAAAAGACCCCAAGATAACATATCTGCCTTTATCCTCTTGGACTTCAAGGAGTTTTATTATTATTCTAAGGATGTCTTGAGAAATATTTTGACTTCACTAGACCTTGAGGACCCTATGATAGAAAATATGGAAGAACTTTTAAGAGATTCCTATGTTTCCCTCTTCAAGATAGAAAAAAAAGATGGATACTACCTTTTTTATGACTGTCTCTTAGATGAATATATAGAAGTTGAACTAGACGATTCCATCGAATACTCTTCTGCAAGCAAGGGCCTAATAAGGGTCTTTGGTAAAGATGATAGAAAAATGGTCCTCCAAGTTCTTCAAATGATTTCTAACAAGGATTTCTTAACCTATAAAAACAATGTGGATAGTTTAATCAACCACATGAGACAGGAGTTTGGACCCTTTGAATTAAATAAGGACTTTCTAAAGTCTGACCTCTTAAACCTCTTGACAGTCTACGAGGTAACTTTTGAAAACTCAAGAGAAGAATCAGAAGACTTTGATGACTATGCCTTCTCTGAATTTGCAGAGCTCCTAAGCACTTTCGATCCAGAGGACTTAGAGATTGCACAAAACTTAGACCTTTACAAAAAAATACTACCTGGAGCCAAGGACGAAGCCATTATGGGCTTCATAGTAAGACTATTCTCAAAAATTTACTTTAAGGTCCTTGCTGATAAAAACAAGAGATTTGACGACTACAAGCTTGACTACAAGGAAATTTTTAAAAGCTTATCAGAAGCTGGCGAATTTTTAAGTAAGGACGAGTTAGTAATGTCTCTGGACTATTTAATTACTTTTTACTCCAAACTTGCAGGGCTTGGAAGAGATGTTGGCAAGATAATAAATGACCTTGGAGAAATTCAAAAAAATATTTTTAATTATCTTGACCTCTTAAAAAAGAGCCAAGCTGGATTCTTTTACGAAGACAAGGTCTTGGAAATCTTAATGGCAAATGAAGAAGACCTTGAGTCTAATGATTTTATAGAATACTTTGACTTCTTTATTGAGTTTTTGGACATGAATTATGTTGGTGTCCTAAAATCTGGAGACCTCTCTCCTGCCATGCTAAGAGACTTTGCTGAGTCAATAAATCTTAGACCAACAAGAGAAGTGATGACTTACAAGAACAAGCACTTCCCACTAATAGAACTTTACTTCAATTTTTTAAAGAAGAAGCATCTTATCCATATAGATCAAAAAGAATATGGAAGACAGGACATTTATATTACAGACATAGCCGAAGATTATCTAGTCTTTGACGAAGTTACTAAACTTGCAATTTGGGTTGAAGCCCTAACTAATAAAGACTTTTTGAAAGATTCCTTTGGCAAGGATTATGAAAAGTACAAGGACTTTGTCATAAATCTTATAAAGGACTTAAGCGAAGGCAAGCTTGTAAGATTATATGAATTTAAATTTAAAGACTTCGAGCTTTCTCTCATAAATATCCTAACGGACCTTGGAATCATAGAAGATGAATTTAAGGATTTAAAAATTACAAAATTTGGAAGAGACATCTACGACTATTACAAGACTGAAGAAGCAAACTCTGACAATGTAATAGAAGTGGACTTCAAATAAAAATATAAAAGACGAGTGAACTAAGAGCAAAACTCTAAAATGGATTTGCCTCTGGCTTACTCGTCTTTTTTTATTGTTGAATTCAAGTCAACAGATAAAATTTGTATATAGTCAAACAAAAAAATCTTTATACTTTGATAAAGCATTACAAACAAAGAGTGTTAAAAAAGGAAAAAGTTTTCTCTCACTCAGATAATACTGTGATATAATAAACCGAAAGGCTAGTCGTTTGATGAACTTTTATTATTTTTAAAGGAGGAATAATAATGGAAAGTAAAAAGTTTAACTCGAAGGACATCTTAATGTTCGTATTATACGCACTCTTTGGCATATTCATGTTCTTCGTACCTGTACAAATTGGAGATGCTAACACCATCCCCATTGACCACTTGACAAGTTTTGTTAAGAAAATCCCAAATTATAACCTAATCTTTGGTGTATTTATGGTTGTAGCTGGTATAGCTTACGCTATAAAATCAAAATCTTGGCAAAAAAGTAAACTTCACATGGTTTTCTTCGTATTAAAATTAGCTGCCCTTGTATTCTTATTTATGTACGTGACAAAAAAAGGACCAGCAAGAATTTTTGACGGCGATATGCTACCACTTATTTGGAACGGAATCATGGTATCTGTAACAACAATTGTACCAATTGGTTCAGTTTTCCTTGCCTTCTTGACAGGCTTTGGACTTATGGAATTTATTGGAGTCTTCATGGAACCAGTAATGAGACCAGTATTTAAAACACCTGGTAGATCAGCAGTTGACGCTGTTGCATCCTTCGTTGGATCATATTCATTAGCACTTTTAATCACAAATAGAGTTTACATGGAAGACACTTACACTAAGAAGGAAGCATCAATTATAGCAACAGGTTTCTCAACAGTTTCTGCTACATTTATGATTATCGTAGCAAAAACTCTTGACCTTATGGATCATTGGCTAGCTTACTTCTGGATCACACTTTTCGTTACTTTCCTAGTAACAGCAATCACAGCAAGGATCTTCCCACTAAGCAAGAAGCCACAAGAATATTATTCTGGCAAAGAATATATACCAGAAGCAAAGAAGAAGGTCACTTTCTCAGATGCCCTTAATACAGGTATGGAAGCTTACAAAAATGCTGACTCCCTAGGAAAAGTTATAAAAGACAACTTTATCGATGGTTTTAAAATGGCACTTAACATTGCTCCATCTCTTCTTGGAGTTGGTATGATTGGACTTTTACTTGCAGAATACACACCAATCTTTGACATCATAGGCTACATCTTCTATCCATTCACACTTATCACAAAAGTAGAAGAACCACTTATGGTTGCACAAGCACTGGGAATGAGTATTGCAGAAATGCTTCTTCCAGCACCACTTGTAGCAGAAGCTGGCCTTGGCCTAATAACAAAAATGCTAGTCGCAATAGTTTCTGTATCAGAAATCCTATTCTTCTCAGCATCAATCCCTGTTATGATGGGAACTGAAATACCTCTAAAATTCTCAGATTATATCATCATCTGGATTGAAAGAGTTATTTTAAGTATTCTAATTTCAATGCCAATACTTTATCTAGTATTTTAGATAATTTCTTTAATTAAATAATAGAAATGAGGGACTCGCTTGGTCCCTTATTTTTTTTAATTTTACAAGAAATTTACAAGGCCTTGTTATCATTAAGATGGTGATAATATGAATTTTATATTCTTTATAAGGTCAATAACTTACATAAGTCTAGAATTTTTATTTGCCTACAAGCTAGAGAAGTCAAATCTTGCCACTAGAAAATATTTTTATGGGCTGGGTCTTATCTTAGTCCTCTTTGAAATCTTTATAATAAAAAATTTTACTTCAGACTTCTGGGATAGGCAGGCCTTGGGATTTATATCAGGCTACACCCTCTATTTCTCTTTAAAAAATCTAATTAAAAAAGGCTAGCCTATATGCTAACCCCTCTCATTAAAAGCTTAAATTCCCCTCTAAGAGATCTTTTCTTAAATTTTTTATCTTCTCTTCTATTTTTTCTATAACTTCTTTAAATTCTCTGTCGCTTTTGCCAGAAGGATCATCTAGACCCCAATCTTCCTTATATTTTGCTTCCAAATAAGGACAATAAACTTCGCAGCCCATTGTAATAGCTATATCAATAGGAGGGAGTTTATCAAGGGTCTTGGGTTCTTGACTCTTCTCCATATCAATATTATAAATTTCTTTCATCAGCCTTACAGCATCTTCATTTATCTTGTCCTTAGTTTCTGTACCTGCAGAATAAGATTCAAAAACATCTCCTGCCAGCAGCTTAGCAAAGGCCTCAGCAATTTGACTCCTGCAAGAATTGTGAACACAAATAAAGGCAACTTTTGCTTTTTTCATTTTATCTTCCTCCACAAATTTAGACTTATTCATCTCATAAGCTTAGGCAAATTTTCTCTTAGTCTTATTTGCCACATTTACCAAAAATAACATTACAGGAACTTCTGTCAATACACCCACAGTGCATGCGAGAGATGCAGCTGAGCCGACGCCAAATAGGGCAACAGCAACTGCAAGAGCTAGTTCAAAAAAGTTTGAAGCACCAATAAGTCCAGCAGGTGCCGCTATTTTAAAGGGAAGTCCCAAGACCTTACAAGCCATGTAGGCGCTATAGAAAAGATTAAAATTGTCTGCAAAATTAAGGGAATTCCTATTAAAACAATGTGAAGTGGGTTCTCGACAATAGCATTTGCTTGTGAACTAAAGATGAGGATAAGAGTTAAAAGTAAACCAAGAGTTGTTATACCATCAAACTTATTTACAAATTCTTTCTCAAAATAGTCACTACCCCTCTTGCCTACAAGATACTTCCTTGTAATCACACCTGCAAGTAAAGGAACTGCCACAAAAAGCAAGACACTTACAAATAAAGTTTTATAGGGAACAAGAACTTTTGAGACTCCCAAGAGAAACTTCACTATTGGGATAAAGGCCACAAGTATAATCAAATCATTTGTGGCAACTTGAACAAGAGTGTAGGCTGGGTCTCCCTTAGTTAAGCTGCTCCAGACAAATACCATGGCAGTACAAGGTGCTGCCCCAAGCAAAACAGCACCAGCTAGATAATCCTTGGCAAGGTCTTCTGGAATCAAATTTTTAAAAATTATAAAGAAGAATAAGTAGGAAATCCCAAACATAGTAAAGGGTTTTATAAGCCAATTTGTAATCCATGTGACAAAAAGACCCTTGGGGTTCTTGCCAACTTCCTTTATACTTTCAAAATCTATTTTTATCATCATGGGATAAATCATTATCCAAATAAGAATCGCTATGGGAACAGAAATCCCCTCAATTTGTAATCCAGATACAAAACTTGTCATTTGTGGAAAAACTTTCCCCAAAAAAACTCCCACTCCCATGCAGATAAGGACCCATAGGGTCAGATATTTTTGAAAAAAATTAATACCTTCTCTTTTTTCTTCCATCACTTTCCTCCTTAAGCTTCAGATAAAACTAATTCTCAATCTTACAAATACAATCTTCAGTATTTGTAGAAATATCAGCAATAAAATTTATTATCTCCTTGAAACTCTCTTCCTTAAGCCTGTAATAAATGTTTTTTCCATCTCTCCTAGATTTTATAAAATCGGCTTCCTCCAACTTCTTCATATGACTTGATAAAGTTGGTTGACTTATATGAAAATATTCCAAAATTTCACAGGCACACAATTCCCTACAAGACAAAAGATCTATAATTTGAAGCCTCTTTGGCTCACACAAGACCTTTAGCATCTTGGAATAGGCAAAATATTTATCCTCATTTTTATCTGACATAAGCCACCTCCATCAATATTATACAAGTCATATCGACAGCTGTCTATGTGTTATTTAAAAAAATAAAATTTTATAAGCCTTTAAATAAAAAAAAGACTAGCCTAAGCTAGTCCCTATAATTTAAGCAAGATTCTTTAACTTATAAAAATTGTCGCTATCTCTCAAAGTCTTTAAAAGTTTTTCAACTTCACCCTTATCAGCCTTTATAAACTTTATCTTTTTAGGATGTGCAACAATATTCTTAACTTCCTTTAGCATTTCAGGACCAGTGCCGTGATAGTGAGAAGGAAGCCTAAAAGAATTAAAAGTCCCATCGAAATTCAAGTAATAATCAAAATACTCAAGCATAGCCATTGATGGACCAGAATTTACGCCCATGATTTCTCTTTTATACTTCTCGTCCTTTTCATAATCATCAAAACTTGACATAGAAGAGCCTCTTTCTCTTACACTTATTCCCAGTCCATCCTTTCTAGGATTTAAATATGGATCTTTATTTAGTTCAGGACCAAAAAATTCTCCAGCTTTAGCAAAAGATAACCAGGCAAGACAAGCCTCAACTTCACCATTCTTGTATCCCTTGAAAACTTTTGAAGGCATTTCTCTCATCTTTTTTTCATAAACAGCCTTCTCCTCGTCAGACTTATTCATCATTTCTTTCTTGTAAAGGTAGTCAAGACCAAGAGGGTCCAAGACTTCCTTCTTCTCTTGAAGATCTTTCTTTTCATCTTTTATCTTCTTAGAGTCATAGCCATCACCAATTACAACTACCCTCTTATCCTTGTCCCAGTCAACCCTTTCACCAAAGGCTTCGGCGATAGCCCTTAGGGGAACAAAAGTCCTGTCGTCCTTGATCTTAGGAGCCACATCTAGTTTAATAGTATTGCTATTCCCAGCAGAAAAATTTTTTATCTCCTTCTTATCAATTGTTAGGTAGAGAACTCCACCATAACCATCGCTAATTTGCACGCTCCTATTGGCTCCATCCCAGAGAACCTCTTTGCCAAGATTTTCAGAAATCACCCTAAGAGGCACCATAGTCCTCTCCTCATAGATATAAGGAGCCACATCAGACTTAATCATGTCCCCCTTCATCCAAATCCTAATATTAGTATTGGCAGTTACAAGACTTGGGATAGCCAGAGCCAAAATAGACACCCTCAAAATAAATTTCTTCTTCATAAAATCCTCCTCTTTTAAATTTAAAATATTTTCCTAATTATTCTCTTTAGTAAGATTATACATTAACAAGAGTGATTTTATATTAAAATTTAATTTATAATAATTTAGCTTATATTTTTCCAAGAAAAAAACTGCTGGGTCCTTACCCAACAGTTAATTTAAGATTTATTAGTCAGCGCTATATGGAAGAAGTGCAATTTGTCTTGCTCTCTTGATAGCTACTGTCATTTCTCTTTGATGTTTAGCGTTTAAGCCAGTGATTCTTCTTGGAAGAATCTTGCCACGGTCAGAAATGTAATTTCTTAGTGTTTCAACATCTTTATAGTCAATTTTTTTAGTCTTATCTTTTTCAAAAGGATCTACTTTTTTCCTTCTGCCAAATCTTCTTTGCATTTTTACCCTCCTTAAAATGGAATATCGTCATTATCAACAGGGAAAAATCCATCGTCATCGTTATCATTCTTTGAAAAATCATTTTCATAAGCAGAGTTTACTGGTCCTTGGTTTCCACCACCAGGTTGACTGAAGCCACCTTGGCTTTGGAAGTTGTTTTGATTATTAAATCCACCTTGGTTTTGGTTAAAGCCGCCTTGTGCTTGTCCCCCACCTTGGCTTGATCCAATAAAAGTAAGGTTATTTACTACAACGTCTGTTGTGTAAATTGTTCTTCCTTCTTTTTCATAAGATCCAGTTTGGATTCTGCCTTCGATTCCAATTTGACTGCCTTTTCTGTGATAGTTTGCTATAAGCTCAGCTGTTGCTCCAAAGGCTGTACAAGATATAAAGTCAGCTGTTGGCTGATTATTTGCTTGTGCCTCTTGTCTTCTTTGCTTGCTCATTCTCCTATCTACGGCAACTGTGAAACGACACATTGCTGTGCCAGTTTGCGCATAACGAAGTTCGGGATCTCTCACTAATCTTCCGATTAAACTTACACTATTCATAAAAACTCCTTAGTCTTCAACTTTGATAATCATTTGTCTCATTACTGGGTCCATGATTTTCGCTACTCTGTTGATTTCTACTATGTCTTCTGCTTTAGTTTCAAATTCATAGAAAATATAGTAAGCTTCGTTTTTGTAGTCGATTTCGTAAGCTAGTTTTTTCATTCCCCATTCATCAACGTTGTTGATTTTTCCGTCTTTTTCGATTACTTTTTTAAGTCTTTCGAAGGAAGCATTTCTTTTTTCTTCTTCCACTTCAGGATAAAACATAATCACCGCTTCGTATTTATTCATACTTTCACCTCCTTATGGTCTTCGGCATAGCTAAAAAAACTATGCAAGGATTTCAATCTTTGATATTATATATTAAAGAAATTGCTTAGTCAAGATTTTATTTAAAGAGGTGTTTATGGAAGTTAAATCTATAAGAGTTAAAAATAAAAAAACTATTGCCCTTGTTGCCCACGACCACAAGAAGAAGGACCTCCTTGCTTGGGTAAGAAAACATGAAGATAAACTAAGAGGGCACAACTTCATTGGGACGGGAACTACTGCTGCCCTTATTTCACAAGAGACTTCACTAGACGTCAAGAGGCTTGTGTCTGGACCTCTTGGTGGCGACCAACAACTTGGTGCCAAGATATCAGATTCGCAAATTGATATTTTGATCTTCTTTTGGGATCCTCTTGAAGCCCAACCTCACGACCCAGACGTCAAGGCTCTTCTTAGGATATCAACTCTCTACAATATTGCCCTTGCCACATCTCCAACTACTGCCGACTACATCTTGTCGTCACCAATGTTTAATGGCGAGTACGATGTAGAAATTTTGGACAATGATTATTCTGTGGAAGACAGGATTTCAAAAAATGATTTTGATTAATTGGAGAAGCGACTTTTGAAGTCGCTTTTTTCTGTGATAAAATATTTTTATTGGAGGTTTTTATGACAAAAATGTTAAATAGATTTTTAAAATACGTCTCTTTTGAGACAACTAGTGATGAAAGTTCAGAAACTTGCCCATCAACTGAAAGGCAATTAGTCCTTGGGAATTATTTAGTGGAAGAGTTAAGCTCTCTTGGTATTGATGCAGAGATTGATGAAAATGGCTACGTTTATGGGAAGATTCCTGGCAGGGTCAAGGCCAAGAAGACTGTGGGATTTATTGCTCACATGGACACTGCTCCCGACATGACCGGAAAGGACGTCAAGCCGAGAATTATTGAATCTTATGACGGCAAGGACATCAAGTTAAATGAAGAATTCACAACAAGCCTTAAAGACTTTCCTTTTTTAAAGGACCTAAAGGGTCAAACTCTTATTACAACTGACGGAACTACACTCTTAGGGGCAGACGACAAGGCAGGGATTGCAATTATAATTTCTGCTGTGGAAGAACTTTTAAGTAATCCAGATGCAAAATACGGCGACATTAGGATTGCATTTACACCAGACGAAGAAATTGGCAGAGGTGCCGACAAATTTAATGTCAAGGACTTTGGGGCAGACTTTGCCTTTACCGTTGACGGTGGACCCCTTGGCGAGCTTGAATACGAAACCTTTAACGCAGCTTCTTGCAAAGTTAAAATCCAAGGGAAGAATGTCCATCCAGGTTCAGGCAAGGATGCCATGGTTAATTCTCAGCTAATTGCCATGGAATTTAACTCAATGCTACCTGCCAACGAAAGGCCCGAATACACAGAAGGCTACGAGGGTTTCTCCCTTCTTCTTAACATTGAAGGCTCTGTTGAGTCCACATCTATGTCCTACATCATCAGGGACCACTCAAGGGAAAAGTTTGAAGCCAGAAAGAAATTATTCCAAGATATTGCAGACTTTTTAAATAAGAAGTACCACGACAGGATAAAAATTGAAATCAAGGACCAATACTACAACATGAGGGAAAAGCTTGAGGACCACATGGAAATCATCGACTTGGCAAAGACTGCCTTTGAAAGGTCTGGTGTTGACCCAAAAATTGGGCCAGTGAGAGGTGGAACTGACGGATCAAAGCTTTCCTTTATGGGACTGCCTACGCCTAACCTCTTTACAGGTGGCTACAACTACCACGGTCGCTACGAGCTTGTGAGTCTTGACCAAATGGAAAAGTCCAAGGAAGTTGTAAAAAATATTATAAAAATTTTGGCTGAATAATTAAGAGTAAGTTATGAATCACCAGGCGACTGGTGATTTTTTATTTTTAAAATTATTAAGAGGTCGTGATTTTTTATAAAGTCATAAATTATTATGAAGTGAGAGTTTTTTCTTAGTTGATAATTATTTTATAAGTTTCTAATAATTTATATTGAATAAATTGTTTATGACTTTACAATAAATTAATAAACCTAAATTTTTTGATTCTTTCTAAGATATTATTAATAGAAAGAATTTTACTTATTAATACCTAAAACCATAAAAAAAGAACCCTCTCGGGTTCCTTTTAATTTCTATTATTTGAAGTCCTATTAGAGTTTGAGTCTCCATTAGAAGAGTTTTCTTGAATTCCCTCTTCCTTTATTCTTTCTCTTAACTCTCTGTCCCTCATCTTTTGTTCAGCTTCTGCCCTCTCAGCATCAGTCATATTAGCAAGTTCTTCTTCTGTATAGTTTACTACTTCTTCTTGGTCAGTAGGGTCTTTCCTAAGTCTTTCCAGTTCAGAAGCTTGGTAGACTGCATCCTTCTTGTCAACATAATAAAGAGGAGATCCCTTCTTCATGTGACCTTCAAGAGTCTTAATATCAATGTTTTCCTTGTCAAGACTTACCCCATAGTAGGCAAGATAGGAAAGCTGTCCGTAGTTCATGTCAGTTTCAATGTGCTTATTTGCAATAGAAACTAATTTTGGAAGCTTAAGAAGCATCTTAGGTGACTTCATCTTATCAAAGATCTTCATGATAAAGTCTTGTTGGGCCTTGATCCTGTCAAGGTCTTGGTCCTTGTAAATTTTTCTTATCCTAAGATATTTTACTGACTCCTTACCATCTAAGAGATGAAGTCCCTCTTCGAAGTTGATTTCTAGTGGCGGCACAGTTGACGGGTCAGTGTACTTGTACTCTGGTGTGTAAACTTCTACACCACCAATTGCATCAACAAGTTCTTCAACAGCTTCGTAGTTAACAGTGACATAGTGGGAAATTTTTATACCAAGTAGGTCCTCAACACTGGAAACTTGTAAGTCAATTCCTCCACGAGAGTAGGCGGCGTTCATCCTGTAGTTGTCATATCCCTTTATCTTGTAATATGTATCTCTTGGGATGGATATAAGTCTAACCCTATCGTACTTGGGATCAATTGATAAGACCATAATTGTGTCTGCCCTCTTAGAATTTTCATCAACTTCATAAGTCACATCACTTGAGTCGATTCCAATTAAAAGGATGTTTACAATGTCTTCTTCCTCATTAAAGATGGAAATCTTTTCTGGCTCTTGAACTTCTTCTTTATTATTAATTTTGTTTTCATTAGTTAATTTTTGTCCTCTTGGCGCAAATATAAAGGTAAGTCCCAAGGCACCAAGTAGGAGTATAACAGTAAGGAATACAAATATTCTGTAAATATATTTCATGTTAATCTCCTTGTATAATGAACACCCAGTAATTAGTGTTATTTTTTTATTATATGATAATCATAGGCTTAGAAATACTAAAACTGATAAAAGCAATGCTAATTTAAATGCTTCCATGCTTTCTTCCAATGATGCTAAAGCCCACTTACGTTTATAATATCATTTAATGGAGCTTAAGTCACTAACTAGATATTGTTCTAGATTGAAGGAAGATTTAGCTACTTTTAAAATTTCTCTTTGCAGAATTGTTGATATTATCTTTCCTGAGCTTCAGACTTGTGTTTATTCTATTAATCAAAAGTCTACTATTGCTTTCTCAATTTCCTTCTAGAAAATTATTGCTAATGCTCATCTTACTAAACTGACTAATGTTTTAAAGAACAATTCTAATAGCAGCTAGGGTATAGATAAAGCTATTTTAATTAGAGTTGTTTTTAAGCTTTTAAAAACTAATTCTAAATTTATTCCTCAGAATTAAAACTTTATTATTTTCTTTGCCTAATTAATTTAGGCTTGTTTGTTATGCTTATTTTTATTTAATTGTCTTTTATTTTTTACTCATTTTACTGTTGACTTCATATAGTTATTCTTTATATTATTATACAACTATATTTGTAAATAAAAACCACCGGCTTATGTGGTGACCCCATAAGTGGCTATTACCGGTAGAATTCCATGCTTTGAACTTTCTTCCCCGTGCACCAATTTTCACAGCTTGTGCTAAAGCGTACAAAAAAACCTGGCCTATATGCTAGGTCAGGTTTCTATATTTTTATATTTCATTTCTAATGTTTTATTTTACTAGGCCTACTGCCATAAAGAAGCCTTGTGGGTGTTTACATGCTGGACATACTACAGGAGCTTCTTCACCTTCGTAAATATATCCGCAGTTTAGGCATTTCCAAATTGTTACTTCGTCTTTTTTAAACATTTCTCCTGCTTCTAGAGTATCTAGAAGAGTTTTGTACCTGTCTCTGTGGTGTTCTTCTACTTCGCCTATTTCTGTAAATGATTTTGCTATGTCGTCAAATCCTTCTTCTTTTGCAATTTTTGCAAATTCTGGATACATAGTTTCAGCTTCGTCATTTTCACCATCAATAGCTCCTTTAAGGGCAAGTTTTGTGTCCTTATAAACTACTGGGAAAGCTGTATAATCAGGGTTTAGTTCAATGGCTTCATTTTCAAATTCGTCTTTTAAGTACTTATAAAGTGCGTTTGCGTGAGCTCTTTCGTTTGAAGCTGTTTCTTCAAAAACTTTTGCTATGTGCTTGTAGCCTTCTTTGTCAGCAATTTTTTGAGATAGAGTGTATCTTTGAACTGCTTGAGATTCTCCTGCAAAAGCTGTTATTAAGTTACTTGCTGTTTTTGTTCCTTTTAATTTTTTCATTGTACTTACCTCTTTCTTTTTTATTTGGATATACTTCCAATATATTATATTTATAACCCTTTACAAATGGCTTAAACACTGGATTTTGTGATAACAATTATCAACTGGTCACGGCTTAAAAAAAAGAAATAAGTTTTGAAATGTACTTATCTCTTTAATCTGACTTTTATCATTGTTTGTTTTTGCTATTAAATTTCTATTTCTAATAAGATTGGAGTGTGATCCTGTCTATCTTCAAAGTTTGGCATTTTTGATTCTACTAGTTGGTACTTAATCCTATCACTTAATAAAAAGTAGTCAATCCTCTAACCTGACTTGTTGATCCTAGATGTTTTTATTCTTTGAGCCCATTCCTTCTACGTCTCCATGAACGTGTCTAAAGGTGTCTTTAAATCCTTCTTTTTCTTCGTCTGTAAATCCTGGTTATCTTCTATTGGTCTCTGGATTTTTCAGGTCAATTTACTTGTGGACAACGTTAAAGTCTCCTGTTGCTATTACTGGCTTATTTTTATCTAAGTCTATTAGGTAGTTGGCATAGAACTTGTCCCATTCTTGTCTTTCTGCTAGTCTTTTTAGGCCATCTACTGCCTTAGGAGTGTAAACTGTTGTAAAGTAATAGTCATCAAATTCTAAGGTTAGCATTCTTCCTCCTAAACTAGGTCCATATAAAATAAGCCAATATTTCAATACTTTTATTAATATGCTAAATTAATTTCTTATTGGGTAAAGTATAAGTATGAAAATATTATTAGATGCAGACGGTTCGCCAGTTAGAAAAATAGTTGAAGACCTCTCAAAAAAATATGGAGCAAGACTTATCACTGTGAAAAATTATAGCCAAGATTTTACACCTTCCTATGGTCAAGTGGTTGATGTTGACGTCACAAAGGAAGCTGCTGATATTTACATTGCCAACCAGGCAAGGCAGGGTGACCTTGTCATAACTAACGACAGAGGCCTTGCTTCTCTTGGCCTATCCAAGGGAGCCAGGGTCCTGGACTTTCAAGGTGACTTTGTAGACGATGACAACATTATGGTCCTGCTTGCCAGCCGCCACTTCAACAAGAAGATGAGAGATCGAAATATTTTTTCTAATATACCTAAGAGAGAAAAATCACTGGACCAGGATTTTTATAGGTCCCTAGATAAATTTTTGGAGGGAATAAATATGTTAACACTTTTTGTTTCAAGCCTTTGCCCAGACTGTCCACCGGCAATAGAAGAGATAAAAAAGAAGGATATAAAATGTGAGATTGTAGACATAACTTCTTCAATGGCAAGTCTCAAGAAATTTTTAAAAGAGAGAGACTTTTCAGATGCCTTTGATGAAATCGTAGAAGAAAATAGGGTTGGTGTCCCTTGCCTCATGCGTGATGACGAATTTTTCTTCTTTGATGGAGATTTAGATGAATTTTTAGGAGGATCAAATGGAATTTAAAGAATTTATAGATTTAGCAAAAGTAAGACAGTCCTGCAGGTCCTATGACCCTGACAGGGAAGTTGAAGACATGAAACTTGAGGCCTGCCTTGAAGCTATGAAGCTTTCACCTTCTGCTTGCAACGCCCAACCTTATTTTTATTATATTGTAAAGGGTGACGAAGCCAAAAATGTTAGAGACCTCTTGCAATTGGGCAAGATGAATTCCTTCGCCAAGGACGTCAATGCCTTTGCAGTAGTTACAGAAGAAAATTACAATCTTTCTGCCAAACTTGGTTCCTCTGTAAAGAATCAAGATTACAAGTCCATTGACATAGGAATCTCAGTAGCCTACTTCACAGCACAAGCCACAAGCCTTGGACTCTCCACTTGCATAATGGGTTGGTTCGACGAAGAGAAACTCCAAAAATACCTTGGTACCAAGTCGAGAATTAGACTTGTTATAGCAATTGGCTATGCAAAAGATGACACAATTCGTGAGAAAAAAAGAAAATCTTCTGACGCCATTTATAAAATAGTTTCAGAAGATAAATAAAAAGATAAATTTATGACTAGGTCTTAGGACCTAGTTTTTTTATTACATAAGGGGCCTGAGATAGCCCATCTCAAGGGCAATCTTGCAGGCCTCAATGGTGTTCTTGGCACCAAGCTTGGCGTAAATATTAAAAAACATAGCTATTGTTAAATATCTAATAAAGGAGAATACATTGCCTACAATAGGCATATCTACACTTGTTGCTAGCTGCAATGCAGCCACTATATCCATAGCTGGATATAGTATATATATAATTATCAAAAAAACAAACTTTTTTACCTCTATTTGCAATAAATCTGTAATTTTCATAATATTCAAGCCTTTTAAATTTGCCTATCCACCATTTTAGTTTTCTCTGTCTTCAACAAACAAACTATTACAGTAATAAAGATACATATTATAATAAAAAATATATTTAAATATAGACACACTTTAATTGGAAGATTTGCTCCTATAGTAATTTCATTTATACTAAATTCCTTGGTAAATTTAACCAACATTATAGAAATTACCATAATTATCATAATATCGGCGGAAAAAATAGTAGCCAGAATTTCTACTAAATTTTCTAGAATTATTTCCCCTCTAGTAAAGCCCATTCTAAATAATAATTTAAAATCATCTTCTTTAAAAGAAATTAAAGATATTATGTTTTGAGCAATAATTACTAATGCTAAAATCATGCAAGGAAAATAAAGAAATTTTATTGTTTCAAATTCATGATTAGAAAAATTTTTCAAATATTCATTTACATCTTCTGAACCTTTTAAAACTCTCGCATTAGGTAAAATTTTTAGAACTTCCTTTTCCAATTCGAGTTTTCCAAGACTTAAGTTATTTATGTAAATCTTATTGTTTATCTTGTCGAGACCTGGCAAAAATTCATTAGTATTGTAGTCAAGATATATTTTAGGCAATAGAAGATACGGTACGGATCCAAAAACTGCAACTACCTCATATGTCTTCTCTTCTCCATTATAATATGTAATTTTTATTTCATCTCCAAGTTCATAATCATTACTTGCACCAATCTTATTTTTAGATATATCATCTATACTTCCTGCCTCGAGGTCTAAATTAACCATAAGACTCTTATCATTGATGTAATTAACTCCTACATAATGATCATCTTCTGCAGCATCATAATAGCTTAAAGTGTTTGTAATTATTAAATCTTGTGTACCCTTAATCTCTAATAGCTTTTCTTGAGCATAAGCATCTATTTTTGTTGGATTTATAATGGCATATATCCCTTCTCCCATTTTCTTATTTTGAGCATTATACTCTCTATTCATCCTTACTACACTTGCCTCTGAAAAAAGTGCAAAAATTGAAGGTATTATAACTGCTAAAAGAATGGGTGTGGCAAGCGAAAGATTTTTTTGTGTATTCATTAAAACTCGACCTCTACAATAAGAAGCTAATGCCGAATTTTTTAACACCAAGACTTTTGCTATTAAACTAGAAAATTTTGGAATCAATATAGGGGCCACAATTATAACAAGAGCTATCGCTAAAGCTCCAACTCCTTGAATATCTATTATAGTCCCTGTTTCTACCGGCTTAATTAAAGTATAATATAGAAATATGAAAAATAATATTAAACCAATAATAGCTCTTAGAATAATATTTCTCTTGCTAAGAGTTGCTATCTCGTTTGATTTAATAAATAGATCTATAGGTCTTGTCTTTATAACATTTATGCTTGCTGTTAAACTTGCTATAATAACCATAACAAAAATAGCTAATAAACTTATTACGCTAGATTGTAATCCTGGTCTTAGATTAACCATTAAAAGACTATCATATCCTGGCTTGAAAATAGAATAAAAGAAAAACTTTACATAAGCTTTTATAAAAAATCTAGACAAAAATATTCCAAGAATCGAAGCTATAATATTTAAAATTAAAGTTCTAAATAAAAGAATTTCAATAATCTCCTTATTATTTAGACTATTAAGTTTTAAAAGAGCCCAATCTTTATCTTCCTGCTTTATTGAAAAATAAATTGTCCCTATTAAAAGTAAAAATCCAAAAAATAAAATCATTAAAAATTGAAGTTGAGATCCATTCACTATATCTCCAAGTATAAGATTATTTTTTTTTCTATTAAATGTAGAAAAAATTAAATCATTATTTGGGTTTAATGTAGCCAAATACCACGCAGATGTTAAACTTAGAGTTATAGAGATTAAGGTCATAGATAAAAACATCCATAAGTTAACTAGCTTATTTTTCCAAATCATCCTTATAGCAATTTTTACTTTCATCTTAATCTTTCCCTCCTAATTTCTTGTTTTCTTCAAGATCTGTAAAAATTTCTAAAATCTCTCCGATGCTTGGCTTATTAATTTCTTGACTAATCTGACCATCAAGCAAAAATAGTACTCTGTCCATTTGAATCGCTACGTTAGGGTCGTGTGTTACAACTATAGTGCTTGTACCTATATCATTCAGCTTTTTCATTTCCTTCAAAACATTGTAAGAAGAATTGGTATCCAGTGCCCCTGTAGGTTCGTCTGCAAAAATAAGGTCTGGTTTAAATAAAAGGGCCCTGGCTATGGCAACTTTTTGTCGTTGACCACCAGACAATTCTGCTGGATAAGACTTCTCTTTACCACTTAAATTTAAAAGATCCAAAGTTTCTTTTAATTCTTTCATATTTAGTCTTTTTTTGATAAGACTATTTTTCAACTCAATGTTTTCTTCTACATTTAAGACAGGAATTAAGTTAATATCCTGAAATATAAAGTCAAAATTTTTTCTATACAATTCATTTAACTTTTTCGAGGAAAGTGTTCTAATATCTTTGTTTAAAAATAAAATCTCTCCCTTACTAGCCCTTATCATTCCACATAAACAATAAAGAAGAGTAGACTTTCCTGAACCAGAAGGTCCCATAATTGCAATTGACTCGGCTTTTTTTAATGATAAAGATATATCTTTTAAAGTATAATTTTTCCCATCAAAAGAATGAAAAAGATTTTTTACATTAATAACATCCATATAATCATCTCCATTTGTAATAAAAGACCTCCTAAAATTATATTTCACTTTAAGGAGGTCTTACTGTTTAATAGTTTCTTTCGTAATTCAAGGCTAATCACAAGCAATAACTATTAACTTTTTAGCCTTTCAAGTAATAGTATACACTATCGTTTATATCAGTAATAATTATTTGCACATAATGCTTATTGAACTTCTAGTATTGCAACTATTGCTTTGACTAGATTTTCTAGAAACTACTTTACTTTCGTTAGCCTTCATTTCTTGTAGTTTTAGTATTTTAGCTGACATTATATTTAGGCAAAAACAAAAGGTTCTCCTGCCTTTTGAACTTTTATGAAAAAATCGCTAATATCGTACATATATTCCAAATATTTAAAGTCCATAATATCCACGGCTAAACCCCTATCTTGTAAACTTTTTCATTAGTATTTTTCAACTTGAGAATACTACCTTATTTAATTTTTGTCAATTATTATTTTAAATCTTTATTCAATTTTATGTAGAGGCTATAATTGTTGAGAGATCAAATACAAAAAATAGAGAGTCATGTAGGGACTATGACCCAGATAGAGAAGTTGAAGCTGAAAAGCTTGATGCCTGCCTTGAAGCCATGAAGCTTTCGCCTTCTGCTTGCAACGCCCAGCCTTATTTTTATTACATCGTAAAGGGTGACCAAGCCAAAAATGTTAGAGACCTCTTGCAACTAGGCAAGATGAATTCCTTCGCCAAGGACGTAAATACCTTTGCAGTAGTTACAGAAGAAAATTACAATCTTTCTGCCAAGATTGGTTCCTCTGTAAAGGATCAAGACTACAAGTCTATTGATATTGGAATCTCAGTAGCCTACTTTACAGCACAAGCCACAAGCCTTGGACTTTCAACTTGCATAATGGGTTGGTTCGACGAAGAAAAACTCCAAAAGTACCTTGGCACCAAGTCTAGAATTAGACTTGTTATAGCAATAGGCTACGCAAAAGATGACACAATTCGCGAGAAAAAAAGAAAATCTTCTGACGCAATTTATAAAATAGTTTCAGAAGATAAATAAATTTTAATTTATAACTAGGTCTTAGGACCTAGTTTTTTTATGTAAGTAGATTAAGAAATAAGTTAGAAATTGTCAATCCCTTATTCAATTCATTTATAAATATTTAAAGATATGTGATTTTGTTTTTAAATTTTAAAAATTCAAAAACTTTAAGATGCAGCCCAAGACTGTCAGGATGATTCCCAAAAATTTTTTCTTATTCTTATCTCTATTCAGGATAGAACTTGCAAAAATATAAATTCCAACAAATATAATAATGTTTGATAATGTTAAGTATTTCATTTCTAACTCCATTCTAATTTTTTGTGGTAATATCTTCATGAGTAATAACTGCAATTTTTATTGTTTTTACATTTTGCTTTTAAAAATATTTTATCTCAAGATCAAAAATATTTTTATAATTTTTTTGGACAAAATAAAAGAGGAGGCTCAACCTCCTCAAATTTATTTAGATAATTCTTCTTCCATGGCCTTCACAAGTTCTCTAAATTTTTCTTCTTCAAGACTTGTGAAGCGGCCTAGGCTTGGTGAGTCTAGGTCCAAGACTCCTATAACTTCATCTTTAACAAGGATTGGCAAGACTAATTCTGAATTAGATGCCGAGTCACAGGCAACGTGTCCCGGAAAGTCATGAACATTTTCTACCCTCATGACTTTTTTATCCTTCCAGGCTGCCACACAAACTCCCTCTCCAGCAAGTCTCGTGCAAGCAGGAAGTCCCTGGAAGGGTCCCAAGACTAATTGGTCTTCCTTCACAAGATAAAAGCCTGCCCAGTTTAGGTCTTCCACTACATTAAAAATTATAGAAGAAATATTTGCCATCATGGCAATCATGTCGTCTTCAGTTTTTATTGTGGCCTTGCCAAAGTCCACCATGTAGTCAAGTCTTTCTCTATTGTCCAAGTTTTCTATTCCCTTAATCTCTAAAGTCATCTTATCTCATCTCTTGTAAACTACATTTCCGCCAACAACTGTCATCCTTGGCTTAATATCTTTTATTTCCATTGGGTCAATTTTAAAGATGTCCTCGTCTAGGACTACAAAGTCAGCCAAGAAATCTTTTTTGATCCTTCCCTTGATGTCTTCTTGGAATTCTACATAGGCAGATTCCACTGTGTAGGCATCAATGGCCTCGTAGATGTCCACACACTCTTGAGGATAAAAGCCTCCTTCAGGATTTCCCTTCTTGTCCTTACGAGTTACAGCCATGTAAATATTTGGGAAAGGATTTAAGTTTTCTACTGGAGCATCAGTTCCATAGGCAACGTGGGCTCCAAGGTCCTTTAGGCTCTTGAAAGCGTAGGATGTAGATGCAAGTTCCTTGCCACACCTGTCTTCTACAACTTGCATGTCGTAGTCCAAGAAGATTGGCTGTGCCATTACGCAGATGTCATCTCTTGCTATCCTCTCAACTAATCCCTTGTCAGTGATTTGGCAGTGAACAAGAGTGTGGCGAAGTTTGTTTTCTCCATCAACAAAGGCATCTTCATAGCACTTTATTGTATCTTCAATGGCCTTGTCCCCAATAACGTGAGTTATAACTTGAAGGTCATTTTCTGATGCAAGATTTACGTACTTTCTCATCTCTTCGTCCTTGATCCAAGGTAGTCCGTGGTTATCTTTGTCGTCATTGTAGCCATCACGCATTAGGGCAGTCCTTGCACCAAGTGAACCGTCCTTAAATAACTTCAAGGGTCCAAGTTTTAAGTAATTTGTATCATACTCCTTGTCCTTCTTAGAGTATTCTCCGTCAGTCAAATAATTTTCAAATTCTCCAAAGTCGTTAAAGCAAACTTGGTGTCTGTATCTAATTTTTTTGTTTTCCTTATAAATATCCTTTAAGAGGTCAAAGGCCACAGGTCCATTCATAAAAGTTGTACCTACATCATTGGATTGAACTGATGTGAGTCCACAAGATACTGCATAGTCCATAGTTTCTATTAGCATTTCACGTCTTTCTTCAAGGGTGAAGTCAGGTATTACGTCCTTGACAAAGTTACAGGCATTGGCTGTGTAAACCCCAGATGGGTATCCGTCATCGCCAATCAAAAATTCGCCGTCAGGATATTGTGGGCTGTCCTTTGTAAGCCCAAGAATTTCTATAACCTTTGTGTTTGATGAAACTATGTGGCCGCAAACTCTTTCAAGAACTATGGGGATTTCTGTAGAAATTTTATCTAAGTCAAATCGATTTGGTATCCTCTTGTCTCCCTTAAAGAAGTCTTGGTTCCAACCAATAGCGTGGATACCCTTTTCACATCTCTTGGGATTTTTTTCCATGAAGTCCTTGCATCTTTCGATCATTTCTTCAATGGATTCAACTCCTTCGATGTCAACTTGGTTCATGCTTTCGCCAAATTGCATAAAGTGAAGATGGGAATCGTTAAGACCAGGTATAACTGTTCTTCCTTCAAGATCGATTTTTTCTACATCATCTTGGTCATATTTTTTTACAAGGTCTTCTGTTTTACCAACTTCTTTTATAAATTCCCCTTCAAGGTAGATTGCCTCTTGAAATTCATCTCTATTGACATAAACTTTTCCATTGTAAAATAATTTTTTCATCTTATCCCTCGTTTTTCTCTTTTTTAAGTTTTGCATCAAAAATCATATAAGTGATTGCACCAAGGATTGGCACTATAAGTCCAGTTAGTCCTGTTATTGGGTCTTCAATTGCACCTTGGACAACAAGTCCTGCAAAGATTAGGGCTGTAATAACTACAGACACTGGGTAGAACCAAACCTTGTAAGGTCTTTCAATCTTAGGATATTTCTTTCTTAATATTGGCACACATAAAATTGTAAGAACTGAGAAAATCATTCCTGTTATTACAACCATGTTTGTAAGTTGATCAAGGTTTGATGAAAGTACAAGTAGGCAAGCGAATACGCATTGTACAATCATTGGTGCTGTTGGAACCCTGTACTTTGGATGAAGTTTGGCAAATGACTTGAAGAAGTGACCTTCAACTGCCATGGCATAATACATCCTTGGTTGGGCAAGTATAAGTCCATTAAGAGTACCAAACATGGCAAGGATCATACCCACACTTACTATAATAAGTCCTGCATTTCCAAATACCCTCTTGGCAACTTCTGTTCCAAGGTATAGGTCTCCACCATCTATCATTGCAACAATTTCTTCATGAGGGATAACCTTCATAATAGCAAAGTTAAATAAAGTATAAAGAACTGTAATTCCACCAATAGCAATTATAAGGGCTAGAGGCAGGTTCTTGTGAGGATCCTTAATTTCTTCTGCAACTGTGTTTAAGTTAGTCCATCCTTCGTAGGCCCAAAGAGTTGCAACAACTGCTATGGCAATCATGCCAAAGATATTTGTGTCACTTGTCCTTGAGTGTTCAAGGGCTGTTGTAAGGCTCAAGTCTGGACTAACCTTACCTACAAAGAGGGCTGCGATCATTACAATACCAATAGGAACAAGTTTTGCCACCATGGATAGGTTTTGTAATATTGATGAAGCCTTAACTCCAAACATATTGTAGATAGTTAAGACAATTATCAAAGTTATGGCTGCCATCTTAATTCCAAAATCAGAAATTTCAAAGAAACTTTTGAAAACTGACATAAGGGCAATGGCAACTGCGGCAACAGAACCTGGCCCACCAACTATCCAGTCAGTAAAACCAGATATAAATCCAACTATTGGGTGGTAGGCTTCGTTTAGGTAGACAATTCTTCCACCAGCCTTTGGCATGGCAGTACCAAGTTCTGCATAGCAGAGGCCACCAAATAAGGTAATAAGTCCACCGATAATCCAACAAATAAGAGCAAGGCCAGAGTTCATATTAGTCCTTTGTAGAACATAGGAACCTAGGTAAAAGATACCTGACCCTATCATAATCCCGCCAATAATACTTACTCCACCAAAGACTCCAATCTCTCTATTAAACTGAGTGTTCTCTGTGGTTAATTTTTCAATGTCCTTTGAATTGTTATTCATAGCACACCTCTTTCTTTATTTTTATTTTAATTTTAATTTTTAAAGCTGTGAACTGGTGCTGGTATATAGCCACCACGGTTTGCAAACCTATCAGCACTTCCTGGGTGAACTGGTACAATAGGAGCAGATCCTAGTAGGCCACCGAAAACTGCCTCGTCTCCAATACCCTTTCCAATTACAGGAACAAGTCTAGCAGCAGTAGTTTTTTGATTTATAATTCCAATCATAGCTTCGTCAGCAATAATTGCAGCAATAGTTGTTGCCTTTGTGTCTCCTGGAATTGCAATCATGTCGAGACCAACGGAGCATACGCAAGTCATGGCTTCAAGCTTATCAAGACCAATGTGACCATTTCTTGCAGCTTCAATCATTCCCTCGTCTTCACTCACTGGTATAAAGGCACCAGATAGGCCACCAACATGGTCAGATGCCATAATGCCACCCTTTTTAACTGCATCATTTAACATGGCAAGGGCTGCAGTAGTTCCGTGACCACCTGCAAATTCAACTCCAATTTCTTCTAGGATTCTTGCAACAGAATCTCCAATTGCTGGAGTTGGAGCAAGGGACAAGTCAATTGTTCCAAAGGGAACTCCAATTTTTTTGGCAACTTCAGTGCCAATTAATTCTCCAAGTCTTGTAATCTTAAAGGCAGTCTTCTTAATAGTTTCTGAAACTACGTGGAAGCTTTCTCCCCTAACTTTTTCTAGGGCGTACTTGACAACTCCTGGGCCAGAAACTCCAACATGAAGGACTACATCCCCCATTCCAACACCGTGGAAGGCACCTGCCATAAAAGGATTGTCTTCTACTGCATTGGCAAATACAACAAGCTTTGCACATCCAATGGAGTCTGCCTCCTTAGTTAACTCTGCAGTTTCTACAATTTTTTCTCCCATTAACTTAACTGCGTCCATGTTGAGACCATTTTTTGTTGTACCAACATTTACAGAAGAGCAAACTTTTTCTGTTTCAGCAAGAGCTCCTGGGATGGAATTAATTAAAATTTCATCAGCAGGAGTCATTTCTCCATGAACAAGGGCAGAGTAACCACCAATAAAGTCTACACCAATTTCCTTTGCAGCAGCATCAAGAGTCCTTGCAAATTCTATGTAGTCCTTCTCATCAGTCGCACCAGCGATTAGGGCAATTGGTGTAACAGAAACCCTCTTGTTTACAATTTCTACCCCATACTTGTGGCCAATTTCATCAGCATATTCAACTAGGTGCTTGCCATATTTTGTGATCTTGTCGTAGATCTTCTTGCGGGCAGCATCTCCGTCCTTGTCTATACAATCTAGAAGTGATATTCCAAGAGTAACTGTTCTAATGTCTAGGTTCTCTTGGTCCAGCATTCTTACAGTTTCTAAAATTCTTTGTCTATCCATGTCTGCTCCTTAAATTTGGTGCATCTTGTCGAAGATACCTTGGTGTTGAACTCTTATAGAAAGTCCAAGCTCTTCTCCAAGTTTTTCATAAGCGTCTACAATTTCTTGGAACTCAACGTTCATCTTAGTCAAATCAACAATAACAATCATTGTGAAGTAATCATCTAAAATTGTTTGTGTAATATCAACAATGTTTAGGTCAAATTCCACCATCTTTTTTACTACTTCATATACAATACCAATTTTGTCACTACCTACTACGGTTATAACGGCTCTCATAATTTCCCCCTTAAATAAAATTACAATTATTATACCATAATTTAAGGCTCTAATGCTCTATTTTCTGTTGTCATTAATTAAACTTTATTATAATATTAAATTAAAGGAGGACGACATGAAAAAATTTAAAATTATTATTCTTGCCTTGATAGGAATTTTGTTTTTATCCTCTTGTGGAGGAAATAAAAATTCTAGTGAAGATAAGAATTCTGAAGAAAAAAATAAAGTCGAAGAAAGTGGAAAAACTGAGACAAGTAATAGCAATATAAAACTTTTTATTGCTAGGGAAAATGCTGGTGAGTCTGGTGAAAAATTTCCTAAATCAGAAATTATTGGCAGCTTAAGTGACAGTGACTACAAAAAAATTTTTAAGGACACAAGTTTATCTGATAAGACAATAGATAAGATCGAGGATAACTTGGGCGATGTAATAGTTTCTTCCGAATCCAGAGAAGTTAAGCTAGCAAGAGAGAGTCAAGATAATATTTTTCACAACGAAGAGTTTACAGACGACCAATCTAAAATTCTTGAGTCAAAAGAAAATTTAAGGAACAAGGCCCTAGGACTTCTAATTTCAAATCAAGTTCAAAATATTGAAACTATGAAGAACCCTGGTGACTACCAAATTTATTGCACTCAATTAGTTAAAGACTTCTTTGAAGATGGCAAGTTAATTTTTCTTGCATCTGTAAATAATGCAAATTATTCCTATAATAATGGAATTTTTAATGAAGTATCTGGCTATACTATTCCCATGGAAATCCAATATGTTTTAGATAATGATAAAAATTTTGTCTTCGATGAAAAGATTGAAGCTATGGATGGGGCAGGCTATGGACCTTCAATTAAAAAAATGGCTAGGAATGACGATGAAATCGCTGGCAAATTAATGTTTGCTAATGAGAGAAAAGAAAATTATGATTTCATAATGGAAGAACTATTTTATCTGGCTCAGGAAAAAGGACTAAAGGACTTCAGTCACAAGCTAGAAGAAGTTCCTGGCTACGAAGAAGATGTGGTCTACATTGATAAGGGACCAAGCCATATCCCAGGCACAATAGAAATAGCCAAGAAAAAAGACTATGAAGAAGCAAAGGAGAAAATGGGAAAAGAAAACTGGCCTCATTGCGACGGAATCCTCTACCACGAAAAAACAGGAATAGCAGTAAAGTGGACAGTTGATTATTTCGAATAAAATAATTTAAAAAAATTAATAAAAATCTAGGATTTTTTATTCAATAATATGTATTTTTATTATTAGGAGGAGGAGTAATACACATTCGGGCACACAGAGGTCATCGGAAGGACCTTTCCTACTCCTAAGAATCTACAAGAAAAAGGAAATGTTGGGGAATCAAAATCAAAGGTTTTGACATTAGAAGAAATTAATAATATTCAGAACACAGGACTATCTGTGTTTACAGTTTATCAAGATGGAGGATATTATCCAAAATATTTTGCAAATGATAGCCAGGGAACAATAGACGCTCAGATTGGATATATAATTCTGTATTAAAGTTTAATCTTAGTTGAATTGTATCATTAACTAGTGTATAGTTATTTAGTTAATGATGATGTATTTTTAACGGTTTTCATAAATACATTGTATCAAATCATAACCACCGGCTAAGCCGGTGGTTTGT
>NZ_KV820430.1:0-2433 GCF_001815405.1 Peptoniphilus sp. HMSC075B08
AAAAAAGCGACTGAACTTATATTTCAATCGCTGAATATCTTATACATTAAATTGTTTTAAGTAGGACTTCTTATCCTTACAATTTTTACCTCCTTCAAATTGTTGGATATAAAAAGCAGCAAATCATATTAGACTTACTGCTTTCTCAATTTCAAATAAACAAATCCTTTTATTTTTTTATAACTATATCTTTTGCACCCGATGGTAAAGGCTTACATCCAGCAAATCCTGGATAGCCTGGATAGCCTGGATAACCCGGATAGCCTGGATAACCCGGATAACCTGGATAGCCTGGATTGCCTCTATAAGGATGATTTGTAAAATAATAAATTCTATCCTTATCTACAATAGTTCCTAAATAATCTCCTTTCATTGTAACAACTTCATTATCTCCCCACGGAAGCCATCCTATCAATTTTCCATTTTTGTCCCAAATAAATTTATTAACTTTGAAACAGATCCATTCTCCAGATGAATTGAATAAATAATCAACCAATGTTTTTCCTCCTCTTTCTTAATTTATATCATATATATCATACCCTAAATATACTTGTATTTGGTGTCAACTTCGCCCTCCCTTTTTGCTTTAAATACTCTTCCACATCAAACAAGTTCTCATTATCATAATCTTCCAATAACTTGTAATTCTTATGCTTTGTAATATCAAACTTATCAGATAGAAAAGGTCTTACTCCACAAGCAAGTTCAAGAACCACCATGTCTTTATTCAAATGAAGACGAATGTATTCGCAAAATTTATCATATACTCCTTTGTCTTTTTTCATGAAAAGAGCATATAGCTTAGCAAATTTATCTCAAAATTTTTTATTGCTTTTATCAATCATTTCAACGCTCCTTTAAATATAAAAATAATCCTATCAATCTTTTTATTGAGACTATTTTCTAATTGATACCTTGCAATAAAGGAATAATAGCTGTTCCTATACCAAGTAGGAATGTAATAAATGCAGAAAGTCATATACTGTCATTCTTTTCTATTAAATCATTTTGAAGTGTCTCAAAGCATCCATGATAGCTTCTTCTTTTTCAGGTGTACACTGTGGAATAACTTGTTTCTCCTTTTTAGACTTGTTGTAATGTTCTCGTAATTCTATTCCACATTTCCTTTTTATCTGTGCAATATATAATGTCGAAACTTTTATTTCAAATTTATTCCAAACATATTCTTTGATTTGAGCATATGTTGCCTTACTTTCAGCACTTGTCAAATCAAGCTCATCGAGCTCAATTTCAATATTTATATGCTTATCGACATCAAGTTTGGACAAAAGTGCTACCGTCTCCACGTGCGTTGTCTTTTGCTTGGGAACATAATTTATTCTCCTCGTCATTCTTGTAAGACCACAATTTATTAATGTCATTGTCTTTGGCGTTTTTTCTTTTATCTTTGAAATTATTAGAATCTTGACTATCTTTAACTCCTGTTTTGAAATAGAATGTTAAGTCATTGGTTTTCTATCTTCTTCAAATCTTTGACTAAAGTATTATCATTTATTTCTTCTTCTACAATTTTTAAAAAGTCATCTATTACTGTTGAATCTGCGTGGCATAATTGCCTATAGCTTTCAACAAAAGCTTTTTCTATTGCTGCTTCTTGTATTCCTTTTGAATGAGGGCAATATTTTTTACCTTTTTTAGTTGATTTTACACATTGCCAGTTTATTTTTTTGTAAATTGAACTTGTATGCCAAGTTCTTCTTGAAAGTATTTCTCCACAAAATCCACATTCCAGCATACTATCTTTTAAAGATATATCTAACAATTTTAGCTTCCTCTTCATTTATAGATATACTTTTTGTTGTAGGGTCATAGTCGTAGCCAAGGCAACCTTGAAAACCAATAAGCTCCCCTTTTTCCATTTTCATTTTCAGTCCTTTTTTTACATGGGCTGAGGTATTTTCTACTTCTTGTTGAGCTACTGAACTTAATATTGTTAATAATAGCTCTCCATCCATTGTCAAAGTATCTATATTTTCTTCTTCAAATACTACACCAACATTATTTTCCTTTAGTAGCCTTACATACTTCAAAGTATCTAATGTGTTTCTAGCAAATCTCGATATAGATTTTGTTATTATCATGTCTATATCTCCATTTTGACAATCACTAATTAGTCTCATGAAGTCTGCTCTTTTAGTAGCAGTTGTTCCTGTTGTTGCTTCATCTGCGTATATACCAGCCAAAGTCCAGTTCTCATTATTTTTTATTAGATTTGTGTAATAATCAACTTGCGATTTATATGATTCAAGTTGGTCTTTACTATCAATGCTAACTCGACAATATGCTGCAACTCGTTTTAAATCTAAATGTAGTGCATTTCTATTTCTTGCTCCTGTATTTGAAGCTTTTATTAATTTTACTCTAGTATTCATTTTACCTCCTTCCCATTTTGTATCTTTCTACAGTGTTATT
>NZ_KV820431.1:0-200 GCF_001815405.1 Peptoniphilus sp. HMSC075B08
TATGTAAGGCTACTAAAGGAAAATAATGTTGGTGTAGTATTTGAAGAAGAAAATATAGATACTTTGACAATGGATGGAGAGCTATTATTAACAATATTAAGTTCAGTAGCTCAACAAGAAGTAGAAAATACCTCAGCCCATGTAAAAAAAGGACTGAAAATGAAAATGGAAAAAGGGGAGCTTATTGGTTTTCAAGGTTG
>NZ_KV820432.1:0-713 GCF_001815405.1 Peptoniphilus sp. HMSC075B08
ATTACTCCAATACCAAAAATTAATGAGTCAGACATTATCAAAGAAGAAGTTCCTTATAATGGAGAGATAAATCTTTTAGATAATATTAATAACTTACCAGATGGAGCAGAAGTCCAAGATATTAGTGACCCAATCGACACAAAGATTCCAGGAACTTATACAGGAAAAATTAAAATAACTTTTAAAGACGGCTCATCAAGGATAGTTGTCATTCCAGTTGAAGTTTCAGAAGCCTTAGCAGATTCCTACACAACTCAAGTTAAAGAAATTGAAGTTAAAAAAGACGAAGATGTGACTCTAGAAAAATTAAAGTCTGGAATTGTAAATCTTCCAAAAAATTTAGAAAAAATAGAAATTAAAACTTATCCAGATACTTCAGAAGTAGGAGAAGGCAAGGCCACTCTAAAATTAATTTTTACTGACACATCAAGCAAGGAAGTTGAAATTCCTGTAAGAGTAATAGAAAAAATTTCTGGAGGAGCAATTAGTCCGATTCCAACAATAAATAATGAAGATATTATTAAAGAAGAAGTCCCTTATAATGGTCAAATAAATCTTCTAGATAATATTAAAAACTTACCAGAGGGAACAGAAGTTGAAGATATTAGTGACCCAATCGACACTAAAGTCCCAGGAATATATAAAGGAAAAGTAAAAGTAATCTTTAAAGATGGATCATCAAGAATTGTTGAGATTCCAATTGAAGTATCAGA